>NZ_MKXT01000015.1:0-45536 GCF_001913985.1 Corynebacterium sp. S5S1 | reverse complement strand
ACAAGAAAGACAACGAACTCAGCCCCCAACGGGGCAACTAAAAACGAAAAATCTCGAGACACCGACCGGAACGATGTCTCGAGACTTCACATTGTGCCCCCAGTGGGACTCGAACCCACACTGAATCGATTTTAAGTCGACTGCCTCTGCCGATTGGGCTATGGGGGCAAGGGCAAGGAGTATTTTAGGCCACCTCACCCTGCGGGAGTTAACGAGGGGTACCCTCCGCAGCCAGACCAGCGATAATGCCATCGAGAATGTCCTTTTCACTGATGAAAAAGCTGCGCGCATCGCAATTGCGCTCGATGAGCTGCATGATGCCTTCGACGGCTACGGCCCCACCGCCGATGACATCGGCACGGCCGGGGTGAATGACGGGATTAAGGGCGCGGACGTCGGAAGGCAGGCTAATAAGCTGCTGCAAAAGCACGCGCAGGGCATCGAAGCGGAGCTCAGACCCGTGAATGGCATCGGCGTCGTAGCGCTCAAGGCCCTGAGCCAATGCAGAAAGAGTGGTAAAAGTTCCTGCGCAGCCGACGATGGTACGGGCCTTAGAAATAGGTACTATCTTCTCTACTTCCGCCGTGCGCTCGCCGACGTACTCGGAAGCGATCTCAATCTCCGACTCGGTTGGCGGATCGGTACGCATGATGCGCTCGGTTAGCCTGACGCACCCCATGCGGGCCGAGTGAGTGCCCAAGATATCGCCATCTGCGGTGCCTACGACGAACTCGGTCGAACCGCCACCCAAATCGATAACACAGAATGGCCCCCGGTCTGGCTCCACATCGGCCACGGCGCCATTAAAGGACAACAGAGCCTCTTCCTCACCCGAGACGACCTCGGCCTGTGCGCCAGGCTGAATTTGGCCGAGCAACTCAGCAGTCATGTCGAAGAATTCCTGCTGATTCTTGGCATCGCGGGTAGCGGAGGTAGCAACCATCCGCACGCGGGTGACCTTCTCAAACTTCATCTGGCGTACGTAGCCTTCCAAGGCCACGCGGGCGCGGTCTAGAGCCGCAGGGGCGATTTCGCCAGTGGCATCGACTCCCTCTCCCAGGCGGATGATTTCCATGGTGCGGGTAATATCGCGGACCTTGCCGTCATCCTGAATTTCAGAGATGAGCAAGCGAATCGAATTGGTACCGCAATCAATCGCAGCAACGCGAGTCATAGCAGCCCTCCTATTCCGCGTTAGAGAAATCGAACTGGGCCAAGTCAATCCCCAGATCCTCTACGCTGGGCCAATCCTGCGGGATAGCAGAGCCTCGAAGCTTGCCGTGGTCGGCGGCCATCGCCACCGCCTCAGTTCCCAAACGGAAATGCTGTGGGCCTTCAGCAAGCGCGTACGCGATGAGCACATGCAGACACTTCACCCGATCGGGCATGCCGCCACCGGAGAAATCGGTGCAAAGGTCTTCGATGTCATTGCGCTTGGCCAAAAAGTATTCGTGGGCACGCTGATAGTCGGCAGCCAATTCCTCGTCCTCACCCAAGCGGGCTTCCATCCACTTCATAACGTGAGCAACCTCCAAGCGTGAGGCTTCTGCCGTAAGCCGTGGGTCGGTGAGGTAGTAGAGGGTGGGGAATGGGGTGCCGTCGGCAAGCTTGGGTGCCGTCTTAATTACCGCGGGCTGCCCATCCGGCGTGCGATAAGAAACCTCTAGGACCCCGCGTGGAGTGCGGCCCAATTGCTCAGTTACTACAGCGATATCTGCATCAGTGACGGTCATGCGGACAATTATCGCACATCTGGATTCTCTTCCGGCGCCGGCTCAATCGGAAGATGATTTACCTGCTCGGACGGAGCTTCTTCCTCAGGCGGCTCGGCTACAGAATCCCACAGAACTTCGTACCATTCGCGGGAATCTTCTTCCTTCTGACCATCTGTAGTGAGCTGGTCATCCGGCTTAATCTGCGGGTCAATGATGCGGTAGGCGGTCTCACCCTCATCGACAACCCCGAATCGGCGCCGCGCCTCCTGCTTGATGTACTCATCGGACTTATATCTATCAATCTTCTCCAGCAAAGCAGCTTTCTCATCCTGCTTGGCGGCGATTGACTCATTGAGGCGGGCAATTTCGGACCGGCCGTGGTAGTAATTGCGCAGCGGAATGGCGATAGCAAACAAAACAACGAGCACTATAGCTACGATTACGCCTACTCCGGCAATACTCATCCGGTCCGGCTTCTGTTTCTGCTTCAGTTGTGCACGCTGTGCCTTGCGGACATCCGCAGCACGCGAGGCTACCGGAACCCTAGTACGGCTCCGGTTTCGCTGCGTCTTCTTTTCGCGTGCCATAGGTCTTTAATCCTAGCGCTGTCACTCCTGTAACAGGGACGTGGCACGCGCAAATTAGATACGCTAAAGGAAATTCTCCCGCCCAGGGAGGAACTTTCATGTCCCTCAAACGCCTCCTGCCCGTTCTCACCGCAACCTTATTCCTCGCCAGCTGCAACCCCTCCGCCCAAGACGGCGAATACCCCGTCTACGGTGACGGCTACGACCTAAACGCTAAAGACGGCATGGCCGACTACCTCAAGGAGTATAAGATCCTGCCGGATGATTACATCAACCATGATGCTGACCAGCTCGAGGGAGACGATCAGCCCGAAAGCTTTGAAACCAACGCAGACTCTGTCAAGAAGGCCGGCGAAGCTGCCTGCAAGAATGATGAATTGCTCGATATCTCGAAGGAATATTTCCGAGGAAACACCGACAAATTTGGGGGAAGCAGTTATGTCATCGGTCGACGGCTCTGATGACAAATATCGTGATGTTTTTGAAGCGCTAGACATCCCTGATGACGCACCGGACTCTGACAAAATCATGGCTGCAGCGATGACCTCACTCGGCGCCGTGATGTCTTGCGGTGATGAATTCAGCGATGAGGAACTGGAAAAGGTCGCTGAGACGATCCATTCCAGCTAGAGCTTCGAACCATATTCCCTGCCTAAGGAATAGTAATGCCACTCAAGCGTCTCCTCCTCCTAGCCGCCGTAGGCGCCCTACTTGCTGGGTGCAGCTCGAGCGACCACAAAGAAGAAGTCGCCACCGAAGCGGAGTCCCCCACTAGCAAAAGCACTACCAGCAGCGAAGCTCCTACCACTACCACCAGCAGAAACCACGACCTCAATACCAAAAGCGGCTTCATTTACCACATAAAAGAACACGGCACGATCCCGGACTTTTACCTGGACGTGTTCGGCGCGGGCGCTTCCGATACCGATGACGGCCCCACCAGCTACGAGGTCAACGCCACGACCCTGAAGAAGGCTGGAGCTGTTGCCTGCGAGAATGATCAGATTCTAGACGATGCTAAGTATTTGCTAGCCCATGGCGACAGCGGATTTGAGGAGCTCGTTCCCGATTTAGAAGAGTTTGACAGGAAATACGCTCCCGTCTACGAAAAGCTTGAAATGTCAGCGGCCTCTCCCCTCCCTGACAAGCTATTTACCATGTACATGGCTGGAGTGGGTTCCCTCGCCACCTGCGGTGACAAATATGATGATAAGGAACTCGAGGCAGTGGCTGACAAAATTTTCAGCTACTAGACCCCCCTAAATTTCGCACAATTTTTCGCTTCAAGCCTTGCGCAAGCCAGCAAGGCGGCTTATACTGAGGGTAGAAATTCGATTGGGTGTGCGATTTATTCCAGAGGGGGAACTTTCCGTGACAGCCAGCGACGCACCACCAAAGAAAGCTTATTTTTCTACCAATAACCTCGACGATACGGTTTGCGTTTTGGGCATGCTCCAACGCATTCAATCCTGGCAGCTCTACCAATCCGTACTTCCGCGATTAGAAGACGATGTCGAATGCACTACCGCTGCTTTAGCTAAGCGGGTCGGCTTGAGCTACTGGCGCGTTTTATCCGCACTGCGCTCTCACCTGCGCATGCGTGAGTTGCCGTTAACCACGGCAGTACAGACCGAACATTGGATTCTTGACCTCCCGCGGCTGCACGTCATTGATGCCGAGCTTGCCCCGCTTGGCGACGACGCCGAGGGCATCCAACTAGTCGATGCCGCCCTTGCAGACTTCCTCACCCCGAAGGAACCTGCTCAGCATGTCCCCACGGAATCTGAAATCCGTAGATTCTTGCGCGATTACATCGATGGCATTCTCAAACCAGATATTGAGAAGGAAATCGAGCACTCTGTTTCCATTTCTTATTCCAAAGGCCAAGCCACCATCACCCTGAAAACGGATAAAGCAACCGCCAGTGCTATTTCACGGCACATCGATAAAGCAGCGCGAAAGAAGAACATCACAAAGCCAGAGGCTTTGGAGGCGCTGATCTTTAATCGCACCCAGACAAAAGTAGTTATCAATACCTATACAGCGGGTGAGGATGCTTCTCGGGTATATATCCCGTCGGCAGGATGGTGCGTTCTTACCGAACGCTTGAGCACTTACTCGATGACTCGCGAGTTGTGCCCAAAAGAAACATCCTCCTACGTCCCCACCGAGCAAATCAGGACATGGGTCCATGGTCGCGATGCCACGTGCCGTTGGCCGGGGTGTTCCATGCCGGCGCATTACTGCCAGCTTGATCATCGGGTGGAGTATGCCGACGGCGGGCCGACGAGTATCGATAATCTTGTCACCCTTTGTCAGCACCACCACAATGTGAAGACCGATGGTAGGGCCCGCTACATCATGGATCCCATCACTGGGGACGTCGCTTGGCTCTTTTCGGACGGCACTTTCGAAATTGACCGTGCCCAAGGGCCTTTGGCGCCGCGGACCGTAAATTGGAAGCAAACCTGGCAACAATACCTAGACATGCGAAAGCGCCCCCGCGGCAATGCAAGGGCGCTATGAAAGGAGGCGATTAAGCCTTAAAGCGCGGGAAAGCAGAGCGGCCGGCGTAGACTGCGCCGTCGCCAAGCTCCTGCTCGATGCGCAGAAGCTGGTTGTACTTAGCTACGCGCTCGGAACGAGCCGGTGCACCGGTCTTAATCTGGCCACAGTTCAGAGCAACAGCCAGGTCTGCAATGGTGGTGTCCTCGGTCTCGCCAGAGCGGTGGGACATCATGGTGCGGTAGCCATTGCGGTGAGCCAGCTCGACTGCGTCGAAGGTCTCGGTCAGGGTGCCGATCTGGTTGACCTTTACCAGCAGAGCGTTAGCGGCCTTCTTCTCAATGCCTTCCTGCAGGCGAGCAGGGTTGGTGACGAAGAAATCATCGCCGACGATCTGTACCTTCTCACCAATCGCGGCGGTCAGGGTGGTGTAGCCTTCCCAATCGTCTTCCTGCAGTGGGTCTTCGATGGAGACGATCGGGTACTCGTCAATGAGGCCCTCGTAGACCTTGCACATTTCTTCAGCGGTGTGCTCGCCACCCTCGAAGTGATACTTGCCGTCCTTGAAGAACTCGGAGGAAGCAACGTCGAGTGCCAGGGCTACGTCCTTGCCGGGCTCGAAGCCGGCCTTCTTGATGGCGTCCACAATGACGTCGAGAGCAGCCTTGGTGGAGTCAACGGACGGTGCAAAGCCACCCTCGTCGCCCAGACCAGTGGACAAGCCCTTGTCCTTCAGCACTGCCTTCAGTGCGTGGTAGACCTCGGCGCCCATGCGAAGAGCCTCGGCGAAAGACTCCGCACCAATCGGAGCGATCATGAATTCCTGGACGTCTACGCCGGAGTCAGCGTGTGCGCCGCCGTTGAGGATGTTCATCATTGGCACTGGCAGTACGTGTGCATTCGGGCCGCCAATGTAGCGGTACAGAGGCAGTGCAGCGGACTCTGCGGCGGCCTTGGCTGCGGCGATGGAAACGCCCAAGATAGCGTTAGCGCCGAGCTCGGACTTGTTATCAGTACCGTCCAGCTTAATCAGTGCCTGGTCAATGAGGCGCTGATCGTCGGCTTCGAAGCCAGCAATTTCGTCGGCAATCTTCTCGTTGATGTTCTCAACAGCTTTCAGAACGCCCTTACCCTGGTAGCGCTCGCCACCGTCGCGCAGCTCGTGAGCCTCGTGCACACCGGTAGAAGCACCGGAAGGAACGCCGGCAACACCGCGGGCGCCGTCGTCAAGGAAGACCTCGGCCTCGACGGTTGGGTTGCCACGGGAATCAAGAATTTCGCGGGCGAAAGTGTGGATGATATCAGCCATGCTGTTTTTCACTCCTCATAAATAAGTTCGCTCTGGACCAGCCAGCCCAGCTACGTAGTCAATTGTTGCAGAAAACTTTGCTGTGTGACGCTACTTGGCACTTTGCGGAACCGAATAGGCATTGGCGGCGTGTGCAACTTTATGCAAATACTCGCTGGACTGGTTGTAATTTAGAACTGCTTCCTCCCACTGTTCTGGGTTAGAGAGATCTCTATCACCAAAGCATAAAAGTCCGGCGGCGCCGACTGCGGCGTCGTCAATTTGATTGGGATCTGCCTTCCCATCGCCGTTAGCATCGGCGCCCACCGATTCCCATGTGGTCGGGATAAATTGCATCGGGCCGACGGCGCGGTCATATTCGGAATCCCCATCGATGTCGCCATTATCGGTATCTGGAGTGTGCGCCGTATTGTTCAGGCCATCGAGGGCGATGCCGTTGATGGGTGGTTGGGGGTAGCCGGCGTCGTCAAGCTTGGAGGGCTTAAACCAATTGCCGTTGTAGGTGCCGTGGCGGGTCTCCACGTAGCCTAGGCCGGCAAGGGTATTCCACCGCAGATGGCAATTCGGCCATTTTTGCTGAGCGATGAGTTCCGCGTTGCCATAAGCGCGCAGTGCGGCCGGCGGGATGCCCGTCTGCTCAGCTAGGTCAGAGGCCCAGTAGGTAAGCTTATCCGCAGTGCGGCTGGGAGCATTGACGTCAATATGCGCGACCTCTTTGCCTTCAACGGGCGGAATGTTCTCCGGTACGGGCTCCTGGGAAGTGCCGTGCCCCGTCAACAGCCATGCCACCAACGCGATGATCACGGCTACGGCCACCCCGCAGCCCCCGAATATCTGCAGGAGCCTCTTCATGAGAAGCCATCCTACATTCCCTTACCTTCGCGCCATAGCCTCTCTTGCGTGTCAACGTCGACAATCTCCGTGGTGCCATCAAAGAGGTATGGGGCGCGGGCGCGCATTTTGGTGAGGAAGCTCTGGGCGACGTCGTCAAGCGAAAAGGTGGAGATTTCCGCATGGAAGAGTACTTGGAGGAAGATATCGCCCAATTCTTTGAGCATCTCGCTTTCCGGTTCGCGGTTGCGCACGGCCGCGGCGAATTCGGCAGACTCCTCCTCAAGATAGGGCAAGAGCGAGGTATGGGTTTGCTCGCGCTCCCACTCCCCAATGCGCCGCGCCGTGGCCATGGTCTGGCGCGCCTGCATGATGGGATCCGCAAGGGATTCGGCGCGAATGACGGACTCGCCGCTAGCGAGGCGGGCGCGAGTTTCCGGATCGTGTTCGTCGGTGCTGACCAAGGTTCCGGTGGCATCCTCGCCTACCAGCAGATCGGAGAAATTCCACCGTACGGACACGGGTACCTCACCCGTGAAGTGGACAGGGCCACGCAGCTTCCCGTGCGCCTGCATGGGGATCATGGTGGGCCAGCGTTCATCGAGCAACAGCACAGTCATGTGCACAAAGTCTAGCCCGAGTTCCCATTATGGGGCTATTCAAGGTATTTTAGGCCAATGACCTCCAGCCAGAATAAATCCCACTCCGTGACGTTGTGGACCCTCGTCGCGCTGATTATCGGTTCCACCGTGGGCGCGGGCATTTTCTCGCTGCCGCAAAACATTGCCTCCGTTGCCGGCCCAGGCGCGATGCTCATCGGCTGGCTGGTCGCGGGCATCGGCATGCTCTCTGTGGCGTTTGTTTTTCAAATTCTGGCCCGCCGAAAGCCGCACCTTGATTCTGGCGTCTATTCCTATGTGCGCGCCGGCCTCGGCGATTTTATTGGCTTTACCTCCGGCTGGGGCTACTGGCTGGGCTCCGTTATGGCGCAGGTGGGTTATGCCACCCTCTTTTTCAATACCTTGGGCCATTACCTGCTGCTTTTCGACGCCGACCATTACTGGTCCTCCGCCATCGCCGTCTCCCTCCTATCCTGGGGCATTTTCGCGGTGCTCGCTCGCGGTATCAAGCAGGCCGCGTTCATGAACCTCATCACCACGATTGCCAAGATCGTGCCCATCTTGGCCTTCGTAGTGCTCATTGCTTTCCTCGGGTTCAGCTGGGATAAATTCACCTTGGACTTCTGGGGGCGTGCCTCCGAGGCCAGTGTTTTCGAGCAGGTTCAAGGAATTATGCTCTTTACTGTGTGGGTCTTCATCGGCGTGGAGGGCGCCTCCGTTTATTCCAAGCAGGCTTCTAAGCGCACCGATGTTGGTCGCGCCACCGTCATTGGCTTCTTCTCCGTGCTGGCGCTCTTGGTCTCCGTTTCCACGTTGAGCTTTGGCGTGATGACCAAGGAAGAACTGGCCGCACTGCCAGATAATTCCATGGCCTCGGTGCTCACAGAGGTCGTCGGCCCCTGGGGCGGCGCGCTGATTTCCATCGGCCTGTGCCTCTCGGTCCTCGGCGCCTACGTTTCCTGGCAAATGCTGTGCGCTGAGCCCATCGTCATGATGGCCATCGACGGCCTCATTCCTCGCCGCATTGGCACCATCAATGTGGCCGGCGCCCCGTGGGTAGCACAGCTGATTTCCACGATGGCCATCCAGCTGTTCATCATCGTCTTCTACGTCAACGAGGCTTCTTATGCCGCGATGGTGCAGCTCGCCACCATCATGTACCTCCTGCCCTATATCTTCTCTTCGCTGTATCTGCTGCTGCTAGCGATACGGGGCAAGGGTGTGACCCACCCGCACGCCGGAACGCGGTTCGATCTCTCTGGGCCGGATATTCCCAGACGCGAAAACCGGCGCCACTTTGGCATCGCGCTGGTGGCCTTCGTGTACTCGCTGTGGCTCATTTATGCCGCCGACCCGGTTTATATTCTCTTCGGTGCTCTCGCCGTCGTGCCGGGAATTATCCCGTACGTGCTCACCCGGCTATCGCGCCGCGAGAAGCTTTTTAATGGATTTGAGTGGTCAATCGTCATCGTGGTGCTGGTGGCCGCCACCATCGCCGCGGTCGGCCTCACCCAAGGATCGCTGGAGCTCTAATCACCTGCCCCGCCAGCCGGGCCAGGTCGGTACCCTCACCCCGCCATCGCAAGTGGTCTTGAACACAGACAGTTTAGTACGATTATAACACCCCACTAATTCCTGTGACTATCACTTTTTGGAGCACTTGTGACTCAAACCAATGTTAGCGTCATGCCATCTGCCACTCCCGCTGGTTCGGCCCCCGCGGCAGGCAAGGCTTGGGCAGAGCGGATTAAAGAGTTGGCGGAGCAGCGCAATGCGGTGATCCTGGCACATAATTACCAGATCCCGGAGATCCAGGACGTTGCCCACCACACCGGCGATTCCTTGGCGCTGTCCCGCAAGGCGGCGGAAACCGATGCAGATATCATCGTCTTTTGCGGTGTGCACTTCATGGCGGAATCCGCCAAGATTCTTTCGCCGAATAAGAAGGTCCTCATCCCCGATGAGCGCGCTGGGTGTTCCCTGGCGGATTCCATTACCGCCGATGAGCTGCGCGCCTGGAAGGCTGAGCACCCCGACGCCCTTGTGGTCAGCTACGTCAATACCACCGCAGAGGTCAAGGCGCTGACCGATGTCTGCTGTACATCCTCTAATGCCGTCGACGTGGTCAACTCGCTGCCGACGGATAAAGAGATCCTCTTTTGCCCAGACCAGTTCTTGGGCGCCTACGTGAAGCGCGAGACCGGCCGGGAAAATATATACATCTGGGCCGGTGAGTGCCACGTGCACGCGGGCATCAGTTCCCAGCAGCTGACCCAACAGACCCAAGATAACCCAGACGCGGACCTGTATATCCACCCGGAATGCGGGTGCTCCAATTCCGCGTTGTACCTGGCCAACGAGGGCTTGGTGCCACAAGAGCGCGTGCACATGCTCTCAACCGGGCAAATGATCACCCAGTCCCAGAAGCAGCCCCAAAACAAGGTGCTCGTCGCCACCGAGACCGGCATGTTGCACCAGCTGCGCCAGGCCGCGCCGGACGTCGATTTCCAGGCCGTCAACGATCACGCCGAGTGCAAGTACATGAAGATGATTACCCCACAGGCCCTGGAGCACTGCCTGATGGAAGAGACCGATGAGGTTACGGTTCCAGAAGACATCGCGAATGCGGCGCGCAAGTCCCTCGAGGCCATGATTTCCATCGGCAACCCCGGCGGGGGCGAGTAAATGGAATCACTGCGCCTGCCTGATTGCTCCGCTCTTATCGCCACGACCTTGGATGAGGATTTCGCTTATGGGCCGGATTACACCTCGCTTGCCACGGTGCCGGGTGAGACCCGCTGCACGGCGGAGTTCACCGCGCGCGAGGCCGGCACCATCGCAGGCTTGGGCCTTATCGAAGAGGTCCTTGGGGCCACCGCCCAGCACTTAGCCCAGTGGGGCGTGGATACTGCGGGCTCCGCGCTTGCCGATGCCCCAGCCCCTACCATCACCCTCCACTCCACCGACGGCGACCGCGTTGCCCCAGGCCAGGTCATCGCCACGGTGCAGGCGCCTGCCCTCCTCGTGCTGTCCGCTGAGCGCACCATGCTCAATATGGTCTCGCACGTAAGCGGCATCGCTACGCAGACCCGGCGTTGGATCGATGCCATCGCAGCAGCAGCGGCGGACACAGGGACCCCGGATAGCGTTAAGCAAGCCCAGGTGCGCGATACCCGCAAGACCCTGCCTGGCCTGCGCGCGCTGCAGAAATACGCCGTGCGTGCCGGCGGCGGGGCGAACCACCGCATGGGCTTGGGCGACGCCGCCATGATTAAGGACAATCATGTGCTCGCCGTAGGTGGCAGCGTGGCAACGGCCCTGCGCCGCGTGCGCGAGCATGCCCCTGACATTGCCTGCGAGGTCGAGGTCGATACCTTAGATCAGCTCGACGAGGTGCTCCCGCTGCACCCGGATATGGTGCTGTTGGATAACTTCGCGCTTGCCGATGTCCACACCGCCGTCCACTGCCGCCAAGCCCTAAGCCCAACCACGGCGCTGGAGGTCTCCGGCGGATTGCAGCTGGAGAACGCCGGTGAGTACGGCACCTCGGGCGTGGACTATATCGCCGTCGGCGCCCTCACCCACTCGGTGCGCGTGCTGGATATCGGCTTGGACTTCTCCTAAGCGCCGATCGGCTACTCGCCTACGCTGATGACCGACCCGGCGCCGGCTTCCTCACCAGACACGTTGATGGGTTGGACGTCAAAAAGCGCGCTCAAAAAGTCCGCGGCCCACTGGATGAGCTCCTCGTCGCGCAACTTGGGCGAGGTGACATTGCGCCCCGCCTTGGGGAACGGCACGTTGATGGCCTTCGCGGCCGCGCGGAAGCTAGAGCCCGGATATAGGCGCTTGAGACGCACCTGCTTGGAATCCGGCAGCTCGACGGGGTGGAACTTGATGCGAGTGCCCTGCACAGTGATATCGGAAATACCGGCACGGCGCGCCTGGTGGCGCAGGCGAGCAACGGAGAGTAGGCGCAGCACCTCTTGCGGCAATGGGCCGAAGCGATCTTCCATTTCCTCGATGACGGCCTTGAGATCATCATTGTTTTGCGAGGCCGCAAGCTTGCGGTAGACCTCCAGGCGCAGGCGCTCAGAGTCGATATAGCTTTCCGGAATATGCGCATCCACGGGGAGATCAATGCGGATTTCCTTCGGGCCTTCATCGGTAACGGTGGGAGCCTCGCCGCGGGCGAGGGATTTGAAAGTTTCTACTGCCTCGCCAACGAGGCGCACGTAGAGATCGAAGCCCACACCGGCAATGTGGCCGGACTGTTGGGCGCCAAGGACGTTGCCGGCACCGCGCATCTCCAAGTCCTTCATGGCTACGGCCATGCCCGCACCAAGGTCATTATTTTGGGCGATGGTGGCTAGGCGGTCATAGGAGGTTTCTGTGAGCGTAGCGCCCTTGGGGTACAAGAAGTAGGCATAGCCGCGCTCGCGGGAACGACCTACTCGCCCGCGCAGCTGGTGCAGCTGGGACAAGCCCATATGGTGGGCGTTTTCCACAATGAGGGTATTCGCATTGGCGATATCCAAGCCGGTCTCCACGATGGTGGTACATACCAAAACGTCATACTCGCGGTCCCAGAAGCCCTGGACGGTCTGTTCCAGCACGTCCTCGTTCATTTGCCCGTGCGCGACGACGACGCGGGCTTCCGGTACCAGGTCACGCAGCTCGCGGGCCTTCTTTTCGATATCAGAGACTTTGTTGTGGATGAAAAAGGTTTGACCATCGCGCAGCAGCTCGCGGCGGATGGCCGCGGCTACCTGCTTGTCCTCGTAAGCGCCGACGTAGGTCAGCACCGGGTGGCGGTCTTCCGGTGGGGTCAGAATGGTGGACATCTCGCGGATGCCAGCCATAGACATCTCTAAGGTGCGCGGGATAGGTGTTGCGGACATGGTGAGCACATCCACGCTGGCTTTAAGGGCCTTAATGTGTTCCTTGTGCTCCACGCCGAAGCGCTGCTCCTCGTCCACGACGATGAGGCCGAGGTTCTTCCAGTGCACGCCGGTCTGGAGGAGGCGGTGGGTACCGACTACGATATCGACGCTGCCATCGGCCAGCCCCTTAAAGATGTCCTTTGCTTCCTTCTTTGAGGTAAAGCGCGAAAGCACCTCTATCTTGACGGGGAAGCCGGTCATGCGCTCGCTGAAGGTATCAAAGTGCTGCTGCGCCAGCAGCGTGGTGGGCACGAGGACGGCCACCTGCATACCGTCTTGCACGGCCTTGAAGGCAGCGCGGATGGCCACCTCGGTTTTGCCGTAGCCCACATCGCCGACGACGACGCGGTCCATCGGCACCGTGGATTCCATGTCCTGCTTGACGGCCTCGATGGCCAGCATCTGATCTTCGGTTTCGACGAAAGGGAAATTATCCTCCATCTCCGCCTGCCACGGATTATCCGGGGAGAATTGGTGCCCCGGCGCGGCCTGGCGCTTGGCGTAGAGCTCGACCAGCTCGCCGGCGATTTCGCGCACGGCGGCGCGTGCCTTCTTCTTGGTGTTCTTCCAGTCGGAACCGCCCATCTTGGACAGGTGAGGCGATTCGCCACCGGTGTACTTGCTGAGCAGATCCAGCGAGTCCATGGGAACCCAGAGCTGATCGGTGGGCTGACCACGCTTGGAGGGCGCGTACTCGAGCACGATGTATTCGCGGCGGCTGGTTTCATCGCCGGACTGGATGGTGCGCTCGGCCATCTTGAGAAACTTGCCGATGCCGTGGGTCTCGTGCACCACAAAATCGCCCTGCTTGAGGGCGAGCGGGTCAACCTTGTTGCGGCGCTTGGCGGGCCGGCGCTTCGCTTCGGCGATATTGCCTACGCGGTTACCGGTCAGATCCGTCTCGGTTACGACGACCAGTGGGAGGGCCTCGGCGTCCTTGGGCTTTTTCACCTTGGGAAATACCAGGCCGGCGTGGCTTAGTGCTTGGTAGAGGGTGACTTCGCCGGCGGTGGGCTCCCAACCAGGGGTAGCCACCTTGGTGCGGATGCCCTTTTCTGCAAAGCGATCCACCATGCGTTTGATGGCACCTTGTGCCGGCGCGATGAAGGCTGCTCGGCCGCCGGCGTTGGTGTGCGCGAGAAGCTGGGCCATCATGGCGTCGATTTCATCGATATTGCCGCGCGGGGTGGGCCCTGGTTCGAATTCGAGCGGGAGGGTCTCCTCTTCCGGCGCGGCGAGCATTCCCGGTGGGGAGAAAGTCCACAAAGGCAGGCCGGACTCGCTAATGGAGACCTCGAGCGACTCATAGGAGCGGTAGCTGGAAGCCTCGGTATCGAGTCCTTCGGTAGCCAACGGGCCATCGGCACCCATGGCTGCGGCCTCCCAGCCCGCGGCGAGGAACTCCGCATCGGTCTTTTCTAGGTCTGCCACGCGGCGGCGAATCTTTTCCGGACCGACCATCACCACGTGGGTGGTGGGGCGCAGGATTTCGGGGAGGGTGATCATGGGGGCGTCGGAAAGCGCGGGCAGGAGCGCCTCCATACCTTCGGCCGGGATGTGCTCGCTTACTTTGGTCAATAGCTCCACCAAGGCGGGATTGCCGGGATGCTTGACGGCGAGATCGGCCGCACGCTTGGCAATGGCGTCCGTAATAGGCAGCTCCCGGGCAGGGAAAATGTCTACGCAGCCCACCTCGATTTCCGGAATGGTGCGCTGGTCAGCCACGGAGAATTGGCGGATATCGGTAATCTCATCGCCCCAAAACTCCACGCGAACCGGATAATCCAGCGTCGTAGGGAAAATATCGATGATGCCGCCGCGCGTAGCGTACTCGCCACGCTTAGCCACCATGTCTACGTGCTTATAGGCGCGGAACTCGAGCTCGCGGACTACCGCATCAAAGTCATATTCATGATCTTCTTCGAGGTGGACGGGAGCGCGGCCCTCCACCTCTTGCAGGATGGGCTGAGACAGACCGCGGGCAGCCGTGACGATGACCTGCAGGCTATCGAGATTGTGCAGAACTTCAGCGCGGCGGCCGATGATGTCTACGCCGGGGCTCAAACGCTCGTGCGGCAGAGTCTCCCAGGCGGGGAACATGGCCACCTTCTCCCCCAGCATCGCCGTAAGCTCCGCCGTGAGATCCTCGGCCTCGCGACTCGTAGCGGTTACCACGAGCACTGGGGCATGATGGGCCAAGGTGCCCAAGGCCCACGGCCGGGACTGATCCAAGCCTGTGATGTGGAGGTCGTCGCCCACATGAGAAATCATGCCCTTGAGCTTGGGATCTGAGGCCGCTACCTTGAGCAGGCCGGCCAGCATTGGGGTCGCCATTTATTTGCCTCCTAGCTTGGGCTTTACTTCCATACCGGACAAACCATTCCAGCATAGATTGACAATATGCGTGGCGACGACTTCCTTGTCCGGGTTGCGCTCATCCAGCCACCATTGCGCCGTGGTCGATACCATTCCCACCAGCGCTTGGCCGTAAATATCCGCCAAATCTGGGTCGATGCCGCGGTGCTCGAATGCTTCTCGCAGGATATAGGAAACCTGACCCACTGCGGAATTCAACAGTGTGGAGAAGCTGCGTTCGTCGCCGGGCTTGGCATCGCGCACCAGGATGAGAAAGCCATCAGTTTCTTCCTCGACATAGGTCAAAATGGCCATGACGGCCTGCTCGATGCGCTCGCGCCAGCTTCCGGTCTCCAAGGAATCAGTAATAACCTTTTCCAGTGCTAGCATCTCGCGGTCCACGACCACCGCGTAGAGGCCTTCCTTGCCCCCGAAGTGCTCATAGACCACGGGTTTGGATACCCCGGCGCGTGCCGCGATCTCTTCGACGGTGGTTCCTTCAAAACCCAGTTCCGCGAATGCGGCGCGTCCGATGGAAATGAGTTGTTCGCGGCGTTCCCGGCCGGTCATCCTTTGTCGAGCCATGCCCTCTACCCTATCCTTTGCCCCGCAATTTGTGATTTACCCGGGGGCGTCAGGTAGGCTATGCCTACAGCTTTTGCTGTGTTTCCCCATGGTGTAATCGGCAACACTACGGTTTTTGGTACCGTCATTCTAGGTTCGAGTCCTGGTGGGGAAGCTGATTTTTGTAGCCCGTTGACTGGTGTTTTTGCTGGTTGCGGGCTATTTTTCTTTCTTTGCCGGGTTACATTGGCGACGTTTGGCGACCTGCGGAAACGGTTCAGTCTCCGTCAAAAGTCCGTCACAAAACACACCCCTAAAACGACGAAAAGACCCCACCCCGCTAAGGGTGAGGGGCAGCCGTTAAGAACATCTTCCTGAACATCCGGCGGGAGCCGAGCGATATCCAATGCGCTTTTGTCACGGCCGACTATACGCCGGATCCCACCAATCGCCGCCCAGTATTTACGCCGGGTACACTCGATGGTCTCCTGTAGCGTCTCCACACGTGAGCGGAGGCTAATAATCTGGTCGGCCTGATTTTTTAATTCAACTTGCTGGGCGTCGAGTCGCTGCATCATACATTCGGTGAATGCATCCCAGTCTGGCCTGGTCGTCTCTATGCGTTTCGTCTCCTCCGCAGACCGGGCGATACTTTTATTGCCGGGGTAGCCGGTAGCAATGATGCCGAATGCGGCGATGATTTCCCCGTTAGGATTCAAACCTCCCCCTAAAGTCGGGAACCTCCTTGTGCGGTTGTTGCCTGCCTCGGCCAAACGCCCAGAGCGCAAGCGGCGTGATAGCCCGATAGCTAATGGCGGTGCCCCAGCCTCTCCCACCGGTCAGAATGAATGACGTTGCCCACACGAAGTGCAGGCCGATTCCTGCGCCAACGGCGGGTGGCGCTTTCTCCTCTAGAAAATGTGCGGCTTTACGTGACTGGTCTAACACGTGTGGCAGGTAGCTTATTCCTCGTAGTGATGCGGCTATGCCGATGATTCCGAGTCCTACTGCGTCACCAGTAATCCAACCTGGCCCCATACTCATCCCTCTACTCGGTGGCGGACCACAGTGGTGTCCTTGGCTGTAGTGGCGCCATCGTAGACAGGCAGGCCCACACTATCCGCCCGCGGGGTCTGGTAGTCCTCCGGCGTGTCACTCACCCCGGGTCGTGTACCAAAAGCGCGTAGCCCAGATTGTTCCATCATGCGCGCCTTGCTGGGGGTCACGACGTCCTTGGTGAAACGGTTGACGATGAATCCGATGACGGTGGCAGCCGCAGTTAGCCCCATGGATAGCGCTGTATCGGCTTGCCCTGCGCGGTTCGCTAAGTCTACTACGGTGTAGAGGCGATTGATACGCTTGACTCGGTCTAGATCATCTAAACTAATAACAAAACATTGTCTTTTCCTTGTTTTGTAGCGGGTAAGACAAGATAGTATGTCACCCTCCGGCTATTTGACAAGTTTGTAATTCAATTAGCGGTAAGCATTTTGGCTTTTTGCAGGCCCACCCCCGATAGGTGACAACTTTTTTGTGCAGTATGCTTACTTTTATGACAATCCCCGCTGAAATAAAAGACATCTTCGCCAGCCTCGCCGGCCACCGCGTCACCGCTCAAGACATGGCCGAGATTCTCGACACCTCACGCAATACCGTGAACCTGCGCCTAAAGAATGGCCTGACAGCAGAAGACGTAATCACCATCGCCCGCGGACTACGCATTAACCCTGTCGATGCGCTCGTCGAACTAGACCAGCTAACTCGCGATGAAGTCTTTGGCTACCTTGACGGCGATGCAAGACTCCTAGCCACCGCTAGCGTTGAGGAGCTTGTCTACCACCTAGCCAAAGACACGCTAAGCAACGCCGACAAGATTGAGCTAGGCGGCGCGGCCCGCGCACTACTTGAGCGCGATGAGCTCACTGCCCGCCGTTCGGGTGCCCCCGTGTCCGGGCCGTCTGCTTCACTGCATGATGACGATGATGACGTTGTCCGCGAGTTTGATTACGACTCGGGCGAGTACGCCGCAGACTCGTCACCTAATGAGCAAGAAGAACGAGAGAAGCAAGGAGAAGACCCCATTGACTAAGCCAGATCAAGTCGCCATCTACACCACCGAAGACGGAAAAGCACACGTAAGGCTCCAACTAAAAGATAACGACGCATGGCTTACACAGAAGCAAATGGCTGATCTCTTCGACGTCACTGCAGCGTCCGTCTCACACCACATTCAGTCCATCACACGTTCAGGCGAATTAGCAGAAGAAGCTACTTTCAAAAAACTTTTGAAAGTACCAGGTCAAACCAGGTCTGTTAATCACTACAACTTGGACATGATTCTCGCCGTTGGCTACCGCGTACGAGGCCCCCGCGGCTCGCAATTTAGGAAATGGGCCACTGAAGTTCTACGCGGATACCTCACCAAAGGTTTCGCTATCGATGCTCAGAAACTCAAACACGATGGTGTCGATACCCATTTCGATGAATTACTCGAGACTATTCGAGAGATCCGAACTTCTGAACGCCAATTTTTTCGCAAAATCTGCGATGTTATATCCGCAACCAGCGCCGACTACCAAGAGAAGAAATCGTTCAAGGAAGTTCAACAATTCTTCGCTGGGATTCAAAACCGACTTCATTTCGCCACCCATGGGCGGACCGCAGCGGAGCTAATCTGGGAACGCGCAGACCGCACCAAACCATACGCCGGGCTCACAGCATGGGACGGAGAATCACCCCACAGAAGCGACATGGGCATAGCTAAAAACTTCCTCACCGAAAGTGAGGCCAAGCATATGCGCAGGCTTACCACTATGTTCCTAGACTATGCAGAAGACCAAGCCGAAATGGGCAAAACCATGCTCTTGAGTGACTGGGTTGATAAAACGGAATCCTGGCTCGTCTTCAATGAACGCGAAGTTCTCAAAGGATACGGGAAAAGGAACCACAAGCAGGCAGTAAATAAAGCCGAGAAAGAATGGACCGCTCACCAACGTCAACTCGATTCTGAAGTAAACGAAATAGACATGAAAGCTCTAGAAGCAGAAGTCAAGACTTTGAAACGAGGTGAGGATTCGATTGATTAGCACCGATACCCTCATTGATGTGGCGCAGGCCCGGGGCTACCGAATCCGGTGGCACCGCGGCGGGCCAAAAGCGGCATAGGGTCCGGCGCAAAATATAATCACCCTGCAGATCGGCCTCGACGATGCCCACACCGTGTGTGCCCTAGCCCATGAGCTCGGCCACGCACACTAAAGCGATCCTCCCGGCCACCACGGCGCGCACGAAATCCGCGCAAACCGCTTCGCCGCCCGTCTCCTCATCAACCCGGCAGACTACGCCACCGCAGAAGCAGTCTACGGACCGCCCCCAACCTCCTAGCCAACGAGCTAGGCGTGACGGTCAAAGTCCTTAAAACTTGGCAATCTCTCTACGATAGGCAAGCAGCATGAAGCGCCTATTCTCTACCCTCGCCATCATCCCTCTCGCCCTGGCCGCGTGCTCGAGCGAAGGCGATGAAGTTGGACATCCAACGTCCACCGCGCCAACTTCTGCTAGTAGCAGTGCGCCGGCGACCAGTTCTTCGACACCGAGCTCTACGAGTACCAAGGCATCGACGTCCCAGTCGCTGGCGCCGGAGACCACTACGCCTGCGGTGGATAACTACTCACCGACATCTCCGGCGGCAGCCGAGCCGACGTTCGTGGCGTGTTGGGAAAATGGCTACGCACAACTTTCAGATATGAGTGTGGTCAAATGGCCAGACTGCGTACTTCCGCCACAGGAAGCGGCAGACCTCGGCCCGGACCCGGCAACGATCCCCTACGCCAATGGCGGAACCTGCCCGGCGCACAAGTGCGGATACGGCCACGACGCGAGCGGCAACCCAAACCCCAGCTCCGGAGAAATCCAAGCCAAGAACGGCTGCGACACCGGCTACATCACTGCCCCCGCTCTCTGCGCGGCGGTAGCCGATATCCAAGTCCCTCACAAAGACGAAGTGCCTCGCCAACGCTCACAGCCGCAAATCTGAGACCAAACTGATGCTATGCGATTGACAATTCGCATACCGCGCAATGCTCCGATTTAGCTAGGAGAAATACACAAACCCCCAGCTAACACACGCGCGCGGACGCCACCCTAAAACCGCGTGATATTATACGGATATGCAAACGCATAGAGGAAAGCTACCCAAACCAGACCCCAGAAAAATTGCAGCCCAAATCGCCGCAGATAAACGCTGGGGCAAAGAGATCGAACGCGCCACACACCAAGGCATCATCAATATCGCAGACACCTCCCTCGACTGCTACGTATTAACAGATGGACGACGAATAATAAGCCAAACATCAATCATGTCGATCCTCGGAAGATCCCAATCCAGTGGTCGCCGCACACGCAACGACAATCGGCCTCCATTTCTGGAGGCAAATAACCTCCTTCCATACATCACACCGGAACTCAAAGTACAACTTCAACGAGTTCAATACAGAGTAGGCGACGAAAAACAAGAAAAAAGTGGATACAACGCCGAAATCCTCCCCCGCATCTGCAACGTATACATGGACGCAGAAGAAGATGAAGTTCTTACCCAAAACCAGAAACCAGCAGCTGCTGCATCACGACGAGTCGTAAAAGCACTCTCTCTTGTAGGTATCACTGCTCTAGTTGATGAGGCAACAGGATACCAAGAGACAAGAGCAAAAGATGAACTACAAAAGCTCTTAGACGCATACATCGTCGAAGAATTCCGACCGTGGGTTAGAACATTCCCTGAAACTTTTTTTAAAGAAATCTATCGCTTGCATGGATGGGACTTCACTCCTGGCGACCATCACCACCCACAATACGTAGGAAAAATCATCAATAAGTACATCTATGATGCTATGCCAGCAGGAGTTCTTGATCGCTTACGCGAATTGAATCCAAAGAATGAGCACGGGAATAGATCGCGAAAGCATCACCAGCACCTTGCAGATGACGTAGGAGTAACTCACCTAGAGGGACAAATACAACAAGTCATCGCGTTAATGAAAGCCTCAGACGATAAAGATCAGTTCGATCGCCTATTTAACAAAGCGACTAAGCGTGATTCTCCGGTACAACAGATGCTGGAATTTTAAGCGGTATCGCCCCAGCACTCTCAAACACCTACATCGTTGAGCGCCAGGGCGGCAGTAAAGCACACCGGCGCATGTCCGGTGGAAGTGTCAGCGCGTTCCTTCAGCACTGGCTAACAAGAACATTATATGGCATCAATCAAGGCATACAACACGAAACACGGCCGCAGATACCGTGTCGGCTACGTTAAGCCAGACGCCAGGAACACCTCGAAGCGTGGTTTCAAGCGCAAACCGGAAGCAGAAAAATGGGCTAGTCGTAACGCGGTGTCTATCGCGGACGGCGACTGGGTGGACCCGACTAAAGGGGCCGCGAAGGTAAGTGAGGTTGTCGAGGACTGGCTCGTCCTCAACGAGCTATTGAAGCCCTATAGCACGGACATGACTATTTGGCGCGGCACCGCCCAACCGTACTGGGGCGCGCGCAGGGTCAAGGAGATTACTCACCGTGAGGTGCAGCGGTGGGTATCCAGCATGGGCTACTCACCGTCGTGGATGCGCAACTGTCACAGTGTGCTGTGTCAGATTCTTGATGTTGCAGTCCAGGACCAGCGGGGAAAAGAACGTAGCTCGCGGTGTGCGCCCGCCACGCAAGGCCAAGACGGTGCATGTGTATTTGACGATGCAGCAGCTGCACGACCTCGCGGACGAATGCTCGCGCCACGTTGAGATTTTGATGCTGCTGGGCACGTCGGGGCTGCGCTGGGGTGAGCTTGCGGCTCTGCGGCTGAGGGACCTAGGCTCAACCAACAATCGTATCCATGTGCGCCGCAACGCCGTGAATCTTGATAACGAGAAGCGGTGGCATTTCAATACAACGCTGAAGAACCATAGGCGGCGCTCGGTGGCGGTGCCGAAAGCTGTCATGGACCAGGTGCTCGAGGTAGCCGCGCACCGCGGTAGAGACGAGCTCATCTGGCAGTCCCGCAGTGGTACGCCCATACACTCGCCCGGGCATAAGACGTGATTTGACGGCGCGGTACAGCGGATGATGGCGAGGTCTAAGGCCGATATTGATGCGGCAAGGATGGCGGGCCGGTGCCGCGGGCGTTTGAACGCATCACGCCGCACGGGCTTAGGCACGTGGCGGCCTGCCTGTCGGTGAATGCCGGGACGAACGTGAAAGTTGTGCAGACCCAGCTGGGGCATGCGGACGCGGCGGAGACGCTGAATACCTATGCGGACTTGTTCCTGAACATGCTGGACGAGGTTGCGGAGTCGATGGACGGCATGCTGGCGGAGGTGGTGGAATTTTGTGAAACTCCGTCAAAAGGGGAGCAAAAAGGCCGTTTATCCTAGTAAAATGCCCGGTTTATGGTAGGTTCGAGCCCTTGTGGGGAAGCTTTTTAGTTTTTCTTTCTACCGCGACGAAAACCTTTGAGCTCGGCTTTCTTCGCAATCGCCGCCACTTGGGCCGCGGTGTAGTTAACGGGGGCTACACCGGCGCGGGGCAGGACCCAGCCGCGCCAATAGGACAAAATCGCCATGCCACTGCCGACGATCGGCGCGACCACCATGCCGAGTGCAAACTGTCCGTAATCGGCAAAGGTAACCATGACGATGCCGGTGAGGATAGAGGGCACGGCATACAGGGGGCTGCCGCCAAAGATGGACGGGATTTCCCCGGAGGCAATATCGCGGACCATTCCGCCGCCCACTGCGGTGAGCACGCCAAGGAAGACACAGGGAATAAGTGGCATGCCGTGGGTGAGCGCCTTGACACAGCCGGTGGTGGACCACACGCCGAGGATGATGGCATCGCCGTGTTCGCGGAATAGCTCCCACGCCTTGCCCTTGAGATCGATGAGAAATGCAATGAGTGCACCGCAGCAAGCAAGGCCGAGGTACCAGGGGTCTGAAATCGCTGCGGCTGCTCCATCCCCGATGAGCATGTCACGGATCATGCCGCCGGCCAGCCCTGAGAAGAGGGCGAGGAACACGAAGCCCACAATGTCGAATTCGCGGCGGCGGGCAAGGGTGCCGCCAATGATGCCGTTCAAAACTACGCCGAGAAGATCGAAGGCTTGGTAGAGCGAATTGATGAGGGGATCGACATCGTGCATGATTCTTAGGCCTCCTGCCGCGCGGGTAGAATTTCGGCGTGACTGCGGCCGTGTTTTACTCTCCGGCGTGTCAGCATGGCTTTAATTTAACCAACTCGTTCCTCTGAAAGATCGCATTTCTCATGTCTAAATCCAATGCCCGGTATTTCATCTGGTCCAATGGCCTGCAAAACTTGGGCGATCAAATTGTTGCGGCCAAGACGGTGCTGCCCGCGCTCTTTAGTGCGGCCGGAGTGCCTGCGTTCTTTACCGGCCTGCTCACCCCTATCCGCGAGTCCGGTTCGATGCTGCCGCAGGCAGCGCTTACCCCGTGGGTGACTACGCATAGGGCCCGCAAGCGCCTGTGGATTATCGGCTCTTTGGGCCAAGCGGTATCCGCCGCGGTCATCGCGCTCGCGGCATTTTTTACCCGCGGGGCAATTCTAGGCATCATTGTGCTGCTGGCGCTGGCCGCGCTCTCGCTTTTCCGCGCGCTGTGCTCGATTGCGGGCAAGGACGTGCAGGCGCGCACCATTTCCAAGGGCGCGCGTGGCCAGGTGACCGGTAGCGCGGCAGCCCTCGGTGGCGGTGCTACTTTGCTGACCGGCATTATCCTCTACTTTTTGGGCGAGCTCAGCATTCCCATGATGGGCACGGTCCTCGCCATTGGTGCGGCCACGTGGGCCATTGCCGCGTGGGTCTTTTCGCACGTGGATGAGCCGGTGCCAGAGGAAGCCGAAGGGGGCATCGATAAGCAGTGGTGGCGCGATACCTGGCAGCTTTTTACTAGCGACGACCAATTTCGCAACTTCGTCATCGTCCGCGCGCTCTTGCTCGTGTCGGCGCTATCTACCTCTTTTATTGTGCTGCTCAGCAGCAACCTTGCCGGGCTCTACGGATTCGTGCTTGCTTCCGGCCTAGCCTCCCTGGTGGGCGGGCGTATCTCCGGGGTGTATTCGGATAAGTCTTCTAAGAACACCATGGCCGTAGGCGCGGCCGTGGCTTCCGTCGTGCTGGTGCTTTTGGTCGCCAGCTCGCGCTGGGCACCGGATGCGGTCAATGCCTGGGTCATGCCGATTGGCTTCTTCGCCGTGAACCTCGCGCACACGGCCATTCGCGTGGCGCGAAAGACCTACGTGGTGGATATGGCCGGCGGCGATAAGCGCACGCAGTATGTGGGTGCGGCCAATACGATGATGGGCATTATCCTTCTCATCGTCGGTGGCATTTCCTCCGTGGTGGCACTGGCCGGACCTGAGGCGGCGCTGCTTTTCCTTGCCCTCATTGGTTTCCTCGGGGTGTGGCGCGCCCGCGGCCTGAAAGAGGTTTCTCACACATAAATCGCACTTGGGCTATAGGATGTAGTCCGGATAAGAATCAGACTCGACCCCCAGGAGTTCAATAACCCGTGGTAGCAACAACCTCGTGTGCTGTCGTCGTCCTTGCGGCTGGCGCCGGCACCCGCATGAAGTCCACCAAGCAGAAGACCTTGCATGAGATTGGCGATCGCACCTTGCTCGGCCACGCTCTGCATGCTGCGGCCGGGATCAACCCGGAGCGCATCGTGACGGTGGTGGGCCACCAGCGCGATCAGGTCGCCCCCGCCGTGGATGCCATCGCCCAAGAGCTGGACTGCGAGGTACTGCAGGCGGTGCAGGAGGAGCAGCTGGGCACCGGTCATGCCGTGGCCTGCGGCTTGGAGCCGATTCCGGACTTCGAGGGAACCGTCATTGTCACCAACGGCGACGTCCCGCTGCTTACCCCAGAAACCATCGAGGGCCTGCGCGCCACCCACACCGAGCAGGGCAACGCGGTCACTGTGCTCTCGATGCGCCTCGATGACCCGACCGGTTACGGCCGCATCATTCGCGCTGAGGATGGCAGCGTGTCTGCCATCGTGGAGCAAAAGGATGCCACCGAAGAACAGCGCCAGGTCAATGAGGTCAATTCCGGCGTTTTCGCCTTTGATGGGCGCGTGCTTGCCGATGCCCTCCAGAAGCTCGACTCCAATAACGCCCAAGGCGAGCTGTATATCACCGATGTGCTTGAGATTGCCCGTACCGCGGGGCACGGCGTCGGCGCGCACGTAGCAGCAGATCCGGCCGAACTCGCGGGCGTCAATGACCGCGTGCAGCTTGCCGCTGCCGGCCGTGAGCTCAACCGCCGCATGGTAGAAAAAGCGATGCGCGGAGGGGCCACCATCGTGGATCCGGAAACCACCTGGATTGGGGTCAACGTCACCGTGGGCTCCGATGTCATTATCCACCCAGGCACGCAGCTGTGGGGCGCTACCAGCATCGCCGATAACGCCGAGATCGGCCCCGACACCACCTTGACCAATATGCAGGTGGGCGAGGGCGCTTCTGTCGTGCGCACCCATGGCAGCGATTCCGTCATTGGTACCAACGCTAAGGTCGGCCCGTTTACCTATATCCGCCCGAAGACCGTGGTGGGCGAGGACGGAAAGCTCGGCGGCTTCGTAGAGGCAAAGAACGCCCAGATTGGCCGCGGCTCCAAGGTTCCGCACCTGACCTATATCGGCGATGCCACCGTGGGCGAGCAGTCCAATATCGGCGCCTCCTCCGTCTTTGTGAACTATGACGGCGTGAACAAGCACCACACCACCATCGGCAGCCACGTGCGCACCGGTTCTGACACAATGTTTATCGCTCCGGTCAATGTCGGTGATGGCGCATACTCCGGTGCGGGTACAGTTATTAAAGACGATGTTCCTGCGGGAGCACTCGCAGTCTCCGGTGGCAAACAGCGCAACATCGAGGGCTGGGTTCAAAAGAAGCGTCCGGGTACTCCCGCGGCTGATGCCGCAGCCCGTGCGCAGGACAACGAAAAGTAAGGGGCATATTCTCCCATGACTGGCAAGGTAACTGGTAGCAGCAAGAACATGAAGCTCTTCTCTGGGCGTGCACACCCAGAGTTGGCGGAGGCTGTGGCTAAGGAGCTCAAGACCGATCTGGTTCCTACCACCGCCCGCGACTTCGCTAACGGCGAAATCTTCATTCGCTTTGAAGAGTCCGTGCGCGGCGCCGACTGCTTCGTAATGCAGTCTCACACCCAGCCGCTCAACAAGTGGCTAATGGAGCAGCTCATCATGATCGATGCTCTCAAGCGCGGCTCCGCTAAGCGCATCACCGCCATCCTGCCCTTCTATCCATATGCACGCCAGGATAAGAAGCACCTGGGCCGCGAGCCAATTTCCGCCCGCCTAGTGGCAGACCTTCTGCAGGCTGCTGGTGCGGACCGCATCGTGTCCGTGGACCTGCACACCGATCAGATCCAGGGCTTCTTCGATGGCCCGGTCGATCACATGCACGCTCAGCCCATCTTGACCGATTACATCAAGTCCAAGTACGCCACCGATAACATCACCGTGGTCTCCCCGGATGCCGGCCGCGTGAAGGTCGCGGAAAAGTGGGCCCACGACTTGGGTGATGCCCCGCTAGCCTTCGTGCACAAGACCCGCTCCAATACCGAGGCCAATAAGACGGTGTCCAACCGCGTGGTCGGCGATGTAGAGGGCAAAGACTGCGTGCTTCTCGACGACATGATTGACACCGGTGGCACCATCGCCGGCGCCGTACGCGTACTCAAGGATGCGGGCGCCAAGAAGGTCATCATCGCCTGCACCCACGGCGTCTTCTCTGACCCTGCCCGCGAGCGCCTCTCCGAGTGCGGCGCGGAAGAGGTTATCACCACCGATACCCTGCCGCAGTCCACCGAAGGCTGGTCCAACCTCACGGTGCTGTCCATCGCACCGCTTTTGGCACAGACCATCCACGAGATCTTTGAGAATGGTTCCGTGACCACCCTTTTCGACCGCGCCTAAACATGTTCTACTATCACTAGCCGCCGAGAATTTACTTCGGCGGCTTTTGATTTGTTACCGGCACACGTGCTAATCTAACTCAGTCTCGGCGAGGGCGACCTCAGGATGAGGAAGCCGTTATCGACGCGATTGAAGTTAGAGCATGTTGCTTTTTATATACGCCTGCGATGACTCGTCCAAGACGTCCATCGGCAGGCTTTCGTCGTTTTATCGCGTTGGCCGCGCCGCACTACTTTAACTAAGGAGAACGAAGCATGGCACAGCGCCCAGTAATTAAGGCTGAAGCACGTACCGAATTTGGCAAGGGTGTCGCACGCCGCCTGCGTCGCGAGTGGAAGGTTCCAGGCGTCATCTACGGTTCCCACCAGGAGCCGGTCCACTTCGCAGTTCCGCTGCTGGACATCCAGTCCCTCGTCCGCAACAACGGCGTCAACGCCGTTCTGGAGCTGGAGATTGACGGCGAGCAGTACCTGACCATGGTTAAGCACGTTGACCAGAACGTCCTGACCTTCGACATCGACCACGTTGACCTGCTGGCTATTAAGCGCGGCGAGAAGGTTGAGGTTGAGGTTCCGGTTACCCTGACCGGCGAGCCGGCCCCAGGCACCATGCACATCCAGGATGCTGACGTACTGCTGGTTGAGGCAGACGTACTGAACATTCCGGAGGAGCTCGAGGTTTCCATCGAGGGCCTCGAGGACGGTGCAGTTATCACCGCTGCCGACGTCACTATGCCGGAAGGCACCACCCTGGTAGCAGAGGAAGACACCGTTATCGTCTCCATCTCCCTGCCTGAGGTTGATGAGGAGCTCGAGGAAGCAGCCGAGGCTGCTGAGGAAGGCGGCGCTGACGCTGGCGCCGAGTCCGTCGACGAGGGCGAAGAGTCCTCCGACTCCAAGGAGTAATCCCCTCCCCTTCACACGCATAGGCCGCCGTGAGATTCGCTTCTCGCGGCGGCCTTGCCGTTTTTCTCTCTGCCTATGAGACAATTGAGCGCGTGACTCCACTTCTCGTAGTAGGCCTTGGCAACCCCGGCCCCAAGTACGCAGGCACCCGGCACAATATCGGCTTCGATGTGGCAGATGAACTCGCAGGAGAGCTCATGAGCAGCTTTTCGGTACACAAAAAGACCAATACCGAAGTCGCTGAGGGCATAGCTGGCGGCCGCAAAATTATCTGCGCAAAGCCACGGTCCTATATGAACCTCTCCGGCGGGCCGATCAAGGCTTTGGCCCAATACTTTCATCTCTCCACCGCCGACATCATCGTTATCCACGATGAGCTAGAACTCGATTTCGGCACCATTAAGCTCCGCAAAGGCGGCGGCGACCATGGCCACAATGGGTTGCGTTCAACCACAAAGTCCCTGGGCACCAAAGACTACCAACGCCTTTCAATAGGAATCGGGCGCCCACCGGGGCGCATGGACCCTGCGTCGTTTGTGCTCAAGCCTTGGGCAAAGCAGGAAAAGGCAGAAATCCCCATCCTTTGCGCCGACGCAGTCGAGGAAATCTTACGCGTAGGATAGTCGCCATGAAATTGGCTACCCTACGCACTGGCTTTGGAACTTCCGCTATCCGCATCGACGGCGATAACGTGGGTGTTGAATTGGATTATGAAGATGTCGGCCAGCTGCTGCGCAGCGAAGATTGGCGCAAGGCCGCCCAGCTTTCCGGCGAGCCCGTGGTCTTCGACCACGCCGACCTGGAGGCTGTCATACCAACTCCCGGCAAAGTCATCTGCGTAGGGCTTAATTACGCCAAGCATATCCGCGAGATGGGACGCGAATTCCCCGAACATCCCACCTTGTTCATCAAGTTCGCCGATGCCCTCACCGGCCCCTATGATGATGTCTTCATTCCCGAATATGGCACACGGAAGCTGGATTATGAGGGAGAATTGGCGGTCATCATCGGCGAGCGCGCCCACCGTGTCACCCGCGACGAAGCACTGGATTATGTGGCCGGCTACGCCATCATGAATGACTACACGCTGCGTGACTTCCAGCGCCAAACTAGCCAGTTCCATGCCGGCAAATCCTTTTATCGCACAGCCGGCTTCGGCCCTTGGCTTACCACCGCGGATGAGTGGTCACCGGGGTCCGGAGCTGTCCTCACCACTACCGTAGGCGGTGAGGAAAGGCAGCGCGATAATACCGATGACCTCATCTTTTCCGTAGCTGAGCTCATAGAGTTCTGCTCGCAGCTCTACCCACTCAATCCAGGCGACGTCATCGTTACCGGCACGCCGGAGGGCGTGGGTTTTGCCCGCATCCCGCAGCAATTTATCGAGGACGGCCAGAACGTCACCATCTCCATCGAAGGCTTGGGGCATATTTCTAATACCACCCGCTATGGAGAGCCCGGCTGCGGCCCCGGCTGTACTTGTTCCTAAGCTGTGCCCAGGTTCTCACTCCAAAGTGGGCGGTAGCGTTTTCATCCCAGCCGCTTGTGCCGGTTAAGCTGGATTAATGAGCACAAAAAGCAGTAAAGCCCCTAAGAAACTCAACAAGAAGGCCTACGAAAAGGAGCTCGAACGCCTCCAAGCGGAGCTCGTGGACATGCAGCAGTGGGTCGTTGAAACCGGCGCCCGCGTAGTCATCATCATGGAGGGCCGCGACGCCGCTGGCAAGGGCTCCGCGATTAAGCGCATCACCCAGTACCTCAACCCGCGCACCTGCCGCGTCGAGGCACTGCCTGCACCGAACTCGCGCGAACAGGGCCAGTGGTACTTCCAGCGCTACGTGGAAAAGCTGCCTACCAAGGGCGAAATCGTCATCTTTGACCGCTCCTGGTACAACCGCGCCGGTGTCGAGCGCGTCATGGGCTTTTGCACCGATCAGGAATACGTCCGCTTCCTGCACCAAGCACCCACCTTTGAGCAGATGTTGGTAGAAGACGGCATCATGCTGCGCAAGTACTGGTTCTCTGTGTCCGATGAGGAGCAGATCAAGCGCTTTGAATCCCGCCGTAACGATCCGCTGCGCCGTTGGAAGCTCTCCCCTATGGATCTGCAGTCCATTACCCGCTGGGAGGACTACTCCCGTGCCAAGGATGCGATGTTCATCCACACCGATACCCCAACCGCGCCGTGGTACACCGTGGAATCGGAAGACAAGAAGCGCTCCCGCATTAACGTCATTTCGCACCTGCTGAGCACCATTCCCTACGAGAAGATCGAGCGCGAGATGCCCGAGATTCCGCAGCGCCCGGATTCCGATGGCGAAACCTATGAACGCCCTGCCCGCGAAGAGTTCCGCTACGTGCCGGACGTCGCTGCCAAGCTAGAGCGCAAGTCCGAGCAGAAGACAGCGAAGAAGACGTCCAAGAAGGGCAAGAAAAAGGATAAGAAGAAGTAGCACCAGTTCAGCCACAGAGCTTTAGCCCGCCTTCATTTTGTCTTGAAGGTGGGCCTTCTTATTGAAGTTTTTAACGGCACCCTAAGCTTCGAGCCTTAACCGTCAGGAGTCTCTTTGGATACTCACGACCTGATGGGGTCAGGGAGGGCGAAGCTCAGACTGTGGACGATTGTTGAAACACATAAAGCGGCCACGTTTCAAGTCCATTGGCGTGCTTCCAGGCCGATAGCATGGCTGCTTTTAGGGGTGGGGTGATTGGGGGCAGGGAAAACGGCAAAAGCCCGCGGTTAAGCCGCGGGCTTGGGCTAGGTGTGTTTAAAGCTCAGCAGGAGATACGCGCTTTGGCAGAACTACCGGGCGGGTGTGCGCCAGCTCTTCTACGATGCGTACTACCTGGTTAGAGTAACCGAACTCGTTGTCGTACCACACATACAGCACCAGGTGCTTGCCAGAGGCGATGGTAGCAACGCCGTCGACGATGCCAGCGTGGGTATTGCCGATGAAGTCAGAGGAAACAACCTCTGGGGAGGCAATGTAGGAAATCTGCTGGCGCAGGTCGGAGTGCAAAGAAACATTGCGCAGGAAGTCGTTGACCTCATCGCGCTCTACTTCCTTCGACAGCTCGAGGTTGAGCACGGCCATGGACACGTCCGGGGTAGGAACGCGAATGGCATTGCCGGTGAGCTTGCCTTCAAATTCCGGCAGGGCCTTAGCCACAGCCTTGGCTGCGCCGGTAGCGGTAAGCACCATGTTCAGGCCTGCGGCGCGGCCGCGGCGATCGCCCTTGTGGTAGTTATCAATGAGGTTTTGGTCATTGGTAAACGAGTGCGCGGTCTCCACGTGGCCGTGGGTTACGCCGTAGCGGTCATTGATGACCTTGAGTACCGGCGTGATTCCGTTGGTGGTGCAGGATGCAGCGGAGAGAATCTGATCCTCATCGGCGATGTTGTCGTTATTGATGCCGTAGACGATGTTCTTGATATCGCCCTTGCCCGGTGCGGTCAGCAGCACGCGGGAGATGCCCTTGGCCTTAAGGTGCTGAGACAGGCCCTCGCGGTCGCGCCATGCGCCGGTGTTATCTACCAAGATGGCGTTGTTGATGCCATAAGAGGTGTAGTCAATCTCGGACGGATCGTTTGCGTAAATCATCTGGATCTTGGTGCCATTGGCCCAAATGACCTCATTTTCCTCATCCACGGAGATGGTGCCGTTGAAAGCACCGTGGACGGAATCGCGGCGCAGCAAGGAAGCGCGCTTGAGGATGTCACCGTCGCCCTTCTTGCGCAGGACAATGCCGCGCAGGCGAACGCCACCATATGCTGCCTCGCGGGCGACGAGCAGGCGGGCCAGCAGGCGACCGATGCGACCGAATCCGTAGAGAACGACGTCGGTGGTTTCTAGATCCACGCCAGCACCGACGATCTCGCACAGCTCGCCTTCCAGGTACATGCGGAGGTTTTCCTCGTTGGACTCCTCCCAGCCCAGAACCAAGCGGCCCAGATCCACGCTTGCGGCACCCAGGTTCATGTCTGCCAATTCCACCAAGATAGGCAGGGTCTCCGCCGTGGACAGGTGGCGCTGCGCGATGCGGCGGCCATAGCGGTGAGACTTGATGATGTCGATATCGGTCTGGCCCACCAGTGGGCGGCCGAAGATGGTGGTGACAACGTTATTGTTGCGGTGCAGCTGGTGAATGAGCGGAATCATCTGCTGCGCCAGCTCGAGGCGCTCGTTCCAATCATCATGGCCAACATGTGCGTTCGCAGTCACGTAATTCATTCCTTTTCTGTCACGGGGGTGGCATTAAATCTTCAAACATAAATATTAGCGCCTACTACTGTGGGTTTTGGCATAGTTCGTTCAGGATGTTGGCCACAGTACCCCCGTTTATTTTCTCCACTTCGGTTCCTACGAGGCAATAAGCTACGGCATCATCGTGCTGCGCACGGCGTTCCTTAAGCACAGGATTCAAGAGCGGATAAACCGGTGGAAGGTTGGGATGACTGCGGGTGTACTGAGTTTCTAGTCCACGGGCAAAGCGGCCCGAGAAAGCACGGGTCGACACGGTCTGCCCACCACGGCGCAGTAGCTGCCGGTTGTAGTCACTCGTTCCAGCCTCTTCGGTGAGCAAAAATGCGGAACCGCAGGAACATGCGCCGACGCCGTCCCAGGACATAGCGGTGGCTATATCGTCTGCGGTGCGCAGGCCGCCAGCAGCGATGAGAGGAAGATCGGGGGCTGCGGTATGCACGTCGGACACTAGCTCTTCCAAGTCCCGGGAATCGGGAGTCGCGGCTAAGTCCCAGGTTCCGCGATGGCCGCCGGCGGCCGGGCCTTGGACGCAGAGCACATCGACGCCCCGACGTGCGGCCGCGGTTGCCTCCGCAGAAGTGGTGACGGTGGTCCAAGCCTCTGCGCCCGCGGCGTGGATTCGCTCTATCTGTTCGGGTGTGAAGGTTCCAAACATGGACCACACCACGCGGGCGCCACCGCGCAGCGCTAGAGCCAGCTTCTCTGCAAAGCCAAAGGAGTAATCGGGATCGGGCAATGGCTGGTTTTCTGCCTGCGCCAGCTCGCGGGCGGCGGTACGTTGCGCCCCAGAAAGCGGCTGTTGTGGGCAAAAGAGGTTTACTCCAAACGGAATGCCGGCACACTGGTCAATCTGTGTGCGGGCAGTGTCTATGCTCGCAGAGCCCACACCTAAGGTGCCAAAAGAGCCGGCGGCATGGGCGGCGCGCACTAGTTCCGGGGTGGTGGGACCGCCGGCCATGGGCGCGGGGATTACGCTACGGGAAAGAGAGCTTATAACCTGACTCATACCACCCCACCCTACCGAGAGAGGAAGCTAGTGCAGTGGCAGCTTTAGGAGATTTTTTCGCGCGGTTCTTTGGCTCGAAGAATAAACCCACACCAGGCCTCAATCCGGACGAGCTAGAGGCGGAGTGGCTTATTGTGGGCTTGGGCAATCCCGGCGCAAAGTATGCCGCTACCCGCCACAATGTGGGCTATATGGCCATCGATGATCTATTAGCCGCAGACGGAGACGTGCTTGAGCCGGTACGTGGGATGGATGTGCAGGTCGCGCCACTTAGCTGGGCGGGGCAGAAAGTACTTGCCGTGCGTTCAGGAACCTTTATGAATCTTTCTGGCGATCCAGTAGCGCCGCTGGCACAGCAGCTAGGAATCGCCCCAGATCACATCATTGTTCTCCACGATGAGCTGGACCTTCCGGCCAATAGGATCCGGATCAAGCAGGGCGGAAATGAAAATGGGCACAACGGACTCAAGTCGCTCACGGAGCGCTTGGGCACCCGCGACTATCTGCGTGTGCGCATTGGTATTGCCCGACCACCCAAGGGATCGTCCATTCCGGATTACGTATTGGGCCCCGTGGATGCGGGCGCCGGCTTTGATGACGCCATCGCCACCGCGGCCGAGGCCGCCCGCCTCATCGTGACAGACGGGTTAGGCAAAGCCCAGAACCAGATCCACTCGCGCTAGCACTGGGAAAATTTTTCTAGGGCCTGGGGGCTGCCGGCGGCGACGATGAAATCGGTGGGGGTGAGCTCGGTGGCGTCGGCAAGCGGGGCCCACTCCCCTTCCGCGCGGCGCACAGAGACCAATTGCACGCGGTGCGTGCGCCAGATGGCAGAAAGGTCGAGCGGCCGGCCCACCAATGAACTAGGAACGGCCATCTGGGTCACGCCATAATCAGTGGCAATCTCCGCAAAATCACGGAAACGCCCGCCCAACAGGTAAGCCACGCGGCGGCCAGTATCACGCTCTGGCCGGATGACATGGTGGGTACCAATCTGGCTGAGAATACGCGCGTGTGCCTCCGAATCAGCCTTGGCCCAGATGTCTTTGACCCCCAACTCCACCAGATTGGATGCGGTGAGGATGGAATCTTCCAAATGGGAGCCGATGGCGACGATGACGCGCTCGACCTCCTCCACGCCCAGCTGGCGCAAGGCCTCTGGGTCGGTGGTATCTGCCGCAATGGTCTCGGTGAGGTAGGGAGCTTCTTCGCGCACGCGCTTTTCGCTGGAATCGATGCCGAGGACCTCAACGCCATTGGCCATCAGCTCATGAGCAAGCGAAGAACCAAATCGGCCTAACCCAATAACGACGACGGGTGGAATATCGATGCCGGCGCGGGAGCGTCCCAACGCCTTGAGAATATTAGCCAAGGAACGGCCTTTCTTCGGGGAAGCTATAGCGCCGGCTAACGGATTTCGCCGCCAGCGCTGCTACCAAGGTGGTTGGGCCAATGCGACCCAAGTACATGATGAGGCATAGCACAATCTGCGAGGGCGCAGACAAGCTTGCGGTAATTCCGGTGGACAAGCCCACCGTAGCGAATGCGGAGAGCACTTCAAAGGACACTTGATCACCGCTAAACTCCGGATCGAAAAAGCGCAGCGCCGCCACGCCCAGCGTGACTACCATGACCCCGGCAAAGCTCAGCGCCAGCGCCTGGCGGGTCACCGACCGCGGAAGGCTACGGTGCCCAATTGTGGTGGTTTCCCGGCCCGTAAATTCTGCTGCCATGGCTGCCAACAGCACGCAAGCGGTGGTGACTTTAATACCGCCGGCGGTACCGGCCGAGCCACCACCGATGAACATCAAAATATCGGTGCCCATCAGCGTAATGGGATGTGCCTGGCCATAATCGATGGCATTAAACCCTGCCGTGCGCGGAGAAGCGCCGGCAAAGAAAGAGTTGAGCAGCTTATCCCCCAGCGACATCGAGGACAAAACCCCGGTCCACTCCATGCACGCGAAGAAGACGCCACCGGCGAGCAGGAGCACCATTGTGGCCGTTAGGGTCATGCGGGCGGTAATGGAAATGCGGTGGACCACATGGCGATCGCGGCGTACCAACCGCGCCAACTCCGCCCACACCGGAAAACCTAAACCGCCACCAATCAATGCGGCGGCCAAGGGCAGCAAAATCCAGGCATCAGAAACAAAGGGCACCAGGTTATCGCTATTGGTGCTAAACCCCGCATTGTTAAACGCAGAAACCGCATGGAAGATGCCCTCCCATACTGCGCGCGGAAAGGAATGCCCATAGCCAATCATCAAGCGCGCAGCCACAATGACGGCGATGATGGTCTCAGCCACCGCGGTAAATGCGAAAGTAAAAATCAGCGTCTTGCGGATACCACCAGGGGCGATAGGGCGCCCCTCATAAGCGCCGGTTTTGCGCGCCTTAAAGCTAATCCGGCCGGTAAAAATCAGGCCAGATAGCGAAGCGAGCGACATGATGCCCAGGCCGCCCAGTTGGATCAGCGCCAAGATGATGACCTGGCCGGCCGGGCTCCAAAAACTACCGGTATCCACCACGATGAGGCCGGTAAGCGAGACCGCAGACGTAGCAGTAAACAAGGCAGACAGGAAGGAAGCGCGGGCGGTGCCGGCCTCGGCAAACGGCAGCATGAGCAAAACCGTTCCCACCAGAATCAGCACAAGGAAGCCAGCCGCGGTCAACCGCGCCGGGCCCCACTGCCGTATGGAAAGCAAACGTTTCACCAGCGGAAGTATAGACCTGCTTTCGGCGCAGGGAAACTGCTGGCCGGCACCACCCCTCGGGGGCGGTTAGCATTGGTGTTATGACTTCGCCACATAGCACTGCCAAGACCATTGTGATTACCGGCGCATCCGGCGGATTAGGGGCCGCGGCAGCTCGTCAGTTGCACCACACCCGGCCGCAAGACAACCTGGTTATCATCGGCCGCAATCCGGAAAAGACCCGCGCGGTGGCCGAGGAAGTCGAAGGCCGGTATTTCCTAGCGGACTTCGAATCCCTGGGCCAGGTACGCCGCTTGGCACAGGATTTGGAAGGCTTAGAGCACATCCACGCCCTGGGCAATAATGCCGGCGGCATTTTTGATGGCCCGTCCACCACCGCCGATGGATTTGAGCGCACCTGGCAGGTCAACGTGGTCGCGCCTTTTCTATTGACCTCACTGCTACGGGATAAACTGCGCGCGGATAACGCGAACGTGGTCCAAACGGCTTCCCTAGCCAATTTCCTTATGTCTAAATTCGACCTCAGCGATCCCACCACGCTGGAGCACTTCAGCCCCGAGCGCGCCTACGGCAACGCCAAGTTGGGCGATATCCTGCTCACCCGTTATATCGATGCCCACGGGCTTAATGCGGTCTCCTTCCACCCCGGCGTGCTTGCCACGGACTTTTCCAAGTCTTCTACTGGCCTAATGTCCAAGATGTATTCCGGGCTGATTGGCAAGACCTTTGGCACGCCTGCAGACGGCGGCGATAACCTCGCCTACTATTTGACCGGCACCGAGGGAATCCACTTTGAATCGGGCGAATACTACAACAACAAGCGCAAACCTGGCCTGCAGCGCCCCATTGCGAAGAAGCTGTCGGTAGCTCGCCGCGTCTTTGATGATTTGGGGCGCCGCCTCAATGTGGAGTGGTAGCGCGAAACCACTAGACTATGCCGCATGAGTTCTGTCGTTTCTGAGGCCTCGCGCCGCCGCACGTTCGCCGTTATCGCCCACCCGGATGCTGGTAAGTCCACGCTGACGGAGGCGCTGGCGCTGCATGCACACGTTATTAATGAAGCCGGCGCGGTCCACGGCAAGGGCAACCGCAAGTCCACCGTGTCTGACTGGATGGATATGGAAAAGGACCGCGGCATTTCCGTGGCTTCCTCGGCGCTGCAGTTCGAATATGCACCGGAGGGCCACGAGGGCGAGCCCTACATGATCAATCTGGTCGATACCCCGGGCCACGCGGACTTCTCGGAGGATACCTACCGCGTGCTCACCGCGGTGGATGCGGCAGTCATGCTTATCGACGCCGCCAAGGGCCTCGAGCCTCAGACCCTCAAACTCTTCCGCGTGTGCAAGGCCCGCGGCCTGCCTATCATTACCGTCATCAATAAGTGGGACCGCGTGGGCCGCGAGCCCCTAGAGCTTGTCGACGAAATCGTCAACGAAATCCAACTGCAGCCCACCCCGCTGTACTGGCCGGTAGGCATTGCCGGTGACTTCCGCGGCCTGGCGCATATCAACGATGATGGCGAGGCCGATGAGTATATCCACTTCATCCGCACCGCCGGTGGTTCTACCATCGCCCCGGAGGAACACTTTGCTCCGGATGCCGCCGGGGAGAAGGAAGAAGAGGTGTGGGAGACCGCAGTCGAGGAAGCCGAGCTGCTTGCCACCGATGGTGCCCTGCACGATCAGGAGCTTTTTGAACAGTGCGTGACCTCCCCACTCATCTTCGCTTCTGCGATGCTGAACTTTGGTGTGCACCAGATTTTGGACACCCTGTGCGCCATTGCCCCGGCTCCGCGCTCGCGCGACTCCGATCCGAAAGCAGTTGAGGCTGCCACCAGCGCCATTGATGAAGTCCGCGAGGTCAGCGATGACTTCTCTGGCGTCGTCTTTAAGGTCCAGGCAGGTATGGACCAAAAGCACCGCGATAATCTGGCCTTTATGCGCGTGGTATCCGGTGAATTCGAGCGCGGCATGCAGGTCAACCACGCCCAGTCCGGCCGCAGCTTTTCCACCAAGTACGCCCTGACTGTCTTTGGTCGCACGCGCGATACTGTGGACACCGCCTATCCGGGCGATATCGTAGGCTTGGTCAACGCCGGCTCGCTTGCCCCTGGTGACACCATCTATTCCGGCAAGAAGGTGCAATTCAAGCCCATGCCGCAGTTCGCGCCGGAGGCCTTCCGCATTCTGCGCGCGAAGTCGCTGGGCAAGTACAAGGCCTTCCGTAAGGGACTGGAGCAGCTGGCGGCCGAGGGCGTGGTCCAGATTCTCAAGAACGAGGCGCGTGGCGATGCTTCCCCGGTCATGGCGGCGGTCGGCCCCATGCAGTTCGAGGTCATGCAGGCCCGCATGGAGTTCGAATACAACGTGGAAACCGTCACCGAGCCTATTCCCTATTCCGTGGCTCGCCGCACCGATGCCGAATCCGCCCCAGAGCTCGGCCGTCAGCGTGGCGTGGAAATCTTTACCCGCCAAGATGGCGAGCTCATCGCGCTCTTTGGCGATAAGTGGAAGCTCGCCTTCATTGAGAAGGAACACCCAGAGCTCACTATGGAAACCCTCGTGGCGGATTAGAAACCACACAGGTCCACATAGCAGAGAAAAAGGCCGCTTCCCGTTCTGGGAAGCGGCCTTTTCCGTTGCGTGTTAAACCATCAACATCACAGGGACAACGGCAATCTTGACCACCTGCCCCACCACAATGGTGGCCGCATAACCGGTCATGATGCGCGAGTCGGAGCTCAGCCCCGTGGCGTAATTGACCACGGCCGGCTGAGCAAAGATGCCAGAAAGTCCGCCAGAGGTACGCGTTTCGGACTGACCCATGAAGCGATTCGCTACAGCGAATAGGACCGAAACCACCACGGTGACAATGGCGGCGAGGATCATGCACTTCAGACCCATCCAGGAGAAGGCGGTGGACAAGAATGCCTCGCCGGATGAGAGGCCCACAGACGCCAAGAAGATGACGAGGCCCCACTGCTGGAAGGCGGTATTAATGGAAGCCGGAACCTGCCATGGAATGCGGCGGGTGCGGTGCAGCGCACCGAGGATAAGACCGGTAATCAGCGGGCCGAGCGCGAAGCCCAGCTCGAAAGAAGCACCACCTGGCATCGGTACCACGACCTGGCCCAGCAGGTAACCCAAGAAGAGGCCACCACCCAAGGCCACCCAGTTCAGCTCGGAGTAGGACTTAATGGAGTCGCCGAAGTAATCCTGGATATCGCCCAAGCGGTCAAACTTCACGATGAGCTCGAGGATATCGCCGGAAGCCAGGTGAGTTTCATTATTGGCCAAGAATTCCTCATCGCCGCGCTGCACGCGCACGATACGACCGCCATAGCGGGAGAACAGGTTGAGCTCCTCAACGGTGCGGCCGGCAATATCTTGGTTAGAAATAGCCACGGTTTCGATGACCAGGCGCTTATCCACGAACGGAGTTTGCGGCTGGCGCTTGCCCAACATCTGGGTGAGTTCGCGGGCCTTGGCCTTGGTGACCATCACGCGCAGGATATCGCCCTTGTGCAATTCGGGGCGATCGCCGGCAACCCGGACCTTATTACCGCGGCGAATGGTAGCGATAACAAAGTGATCCTTGAACTGTTCTTCCAAATCATCGTAGTTCACGTCTTTGGTAACGCGAATGGTGCGGGAGCGGAAGATCTTGGAGGCAGAATTGTCCTTATCGTGCTTGGCGGGCCAATTCTGCTTGAGCAGGAATGCCACGACTAAAATGGCCACCGCCACACCCACGGGATAGCCCAGCGAGTAGCCCACGGCGGGTAGCTCTTCACCGGTTTGTTGCTGGGCAACTGCCAGCGACGGCGTCGAGGTCGTGGCGCCGGCAAATACACCAACGGAAGCCAAGGTATCCAGCCCCAGCATGCCACCAAAGAGGATGGCTGCGCCCGCGGCCACCACAATCGCAATGGTCGCCGTGAGCATGTGCTTCATCTGCTTGGAAAAGCCCTTGAAGAAGCGCTCACCGGCGGACAGGCCTTGCATATAAATAAAGAGTCCCAAGCCCAGCTCTTGCAGGGAGCTTAAGATGTCTTTATCTAGGTCAATAAACGAGCCGAAGGCCAAACCCACAAACAGCGTGCCTGCCGCGCCAAAGCGCAGCGGACCGAAGGGGATCATGCCAAATAGCGTGCCGAGCAGCACTATGAAAAAGATGCTCAGCCATATATTTCCATCAAAAATTGCTAACACGCTGGAATAGTTTAGGCATTTTCCATCAAAGTGCCACGTGAAAAGCACTTTCCTCAAAGCCTGCAATCGGCATCGCTACTGCTTAGACCCTTTTCGTCAGGGGCCACCCACCTCCAGCAGCGGCACATCTCACAGCTAACGCTCATAGTGAACTAATCGAGGAGGAATTCCTTCCACCGTGGCCACTCCGTGTAGGTCTGGGCTTTCCCTGCGTGATAGTTCGCCCGCAGCTTGTGTACGTTGCGTTCGGTGGAGGCCACCTGCATATCTTCCGGGAAAAATAAATACGCCTTTCCTTGGCGCTCCAACTCCAAAAGCCGATCTTTGGCTGCGTTATAGAGGGCGGGGCGGGCTATAAGGGCGTCGGCAATAGCGGGGTACCTGCGGAAGATGCGGCGGACGAAGGCTGGGCGCGCGACCTCCGGGCGCACATACCCGCGCGGCTTAGTACCAATAAACAGAAACTTCTCGTATCCGTCCTCTTCTGCTTGCGCAATAGTAATGCCACCGGAAGAGCCCAAAGCACCGTCCACGTACGGCGCGCCGTCGATAAAACGCATCGGCATAATCAGCGGCAGCGTGGAGGAAGCGCGCACGCGCGCGAAGAGATCTTCTGGGGTGTGGATGTCCTGGCGAGTCCAGTAAACAGACTCGCCGGTGTCGGCGCGCGCTGCAGCAAGCACCATATCGGCCGGATGCTCGCAGTAGGACTGCCAATCAAAGGGCAAATCCCTGTCTGCTGCGCGCTCATAGATGTACTCGGCATTGAAATACCCGGTGCCACGCACCAGCGAACCCACGCCACCGAAGCTAGGGTTTTTAGCAAAGTCCGTAAAAGACTCTTCGGCGCGGCGGGCATCGCGCGACAAGTAATTAACGGTGTGCGATGCCCCAGCAGAGACACCGCCTACCCAGCCAAAGTCCACGCCCTCTTCGATGAGTTTGACCATACAGGCGGCCGTATAGGAATTGCGCATGCCGCCGCCTTCAATAACGAGTGCGGTGTTACTGGCGTCAATCATGGTGCCCCATACTACGCTGGGCCCAATGAAGCGTATTTTCCGGCAATTGCTCGCGGACGAAGAAGGCACCTTCGATATCGAAACCGGCCAGCAGCCCCGCACCGGGTTCGCCTATAACCCCACCGGGAAGGTGCTCCTGCGGGTGACGGAGCCTACCCCAGCCGCGGTGAGCAAAGCCTTGGCCTTAGCCAAGGAACACGGCGCGCGGTATCTCGGCACATGGCGCCAGCCCGATGGTCCACTCGTCTTCCTCGCCACGGCCGTAACCCACGATGAGTCTGTGGCCCGCGAGCGCGTTGCCGCCACCGGGCAGCGTGCGTACTTCGACTTGGAGCGCTGCCGCACCATCACCGTGAGCGCTCACTAGACTGGGCTCCCATGGGATTAAAAGATGCACTTGCCCGGCTGACCGGCGCGCAGTCCCCGCACCTGGCCCGCCCAGACTCCGCGGCGCTCACCGCCCACATTGACCGGCTAGAAATCCACACCGCCGGGCCGCTTATCATCGTCGTGACTGACCAGCCCGGTGCCGAGGTACTGCGCGAGGTAGCCCGCGCCCACGAGTCAGCTACGCTGGTTTCCCCCACCACGACGGTGCATTTTCCCGCCTTAAAAAAGGAAGCCTTGCCCATCAAAGATCCCCGGCACGGCTGGGTCATTCCGCTAACGCCCGCGCTTGCCGACGCCCTCGTAGACAACCTCCCCTACCCCGGCGACTACGAGCTTTCCCCCGCCCTAGCCGTGGTGGTGGAATAGTTTCCTGAAAGGACTGCCATGCTGCTTGTGCCTTATGCTGGAAAGAAGCCGCGTATTCACCGCAGTGCGTGGATTGCACCCACTGCCACCATCATTGGCGATGTAGAAATCGGCCCGGATTCCTCCGTGTTTTATGGCAGTGTTCTGCGCGGCGACGTGGGCGCGATTCGCATTGGTGCTAGGTGCAATATTCAGGACAATTGCGTCTTCCACGTAGAAGAGGACACGCCGTGCGTACTAGAAGATGATGTCACGGTGGGACACATGGCGATGGTCCATGCCGCGCATGTGGAGGCCGGTTCCCTGGTGGGTATGTCCTCTTCGCTGCTCTCGCGCTGCACTATTGGAACCGGCTCGCTCATCGCGGCAGGCGCTGTGGTACTGGAAGGAACCACCATTGCGCCGCGGAGCCTTGCCGCCGGCGTGCCAGCCAAGGTGCGCCGCGAGCTCAGCCCAGAGGAATCGCAAGCCTTCATTCCGCATGCTGCCCGCTACGTGGACTGCGCGCGCAGCCAATCCGATTCGGCTTTGAGCCTGGATGAGGTCACCTTTGATTAAAGGGAAAGCACGCCCATGAGGATGAGGAAGACCGCCACGAGGTAGCCGCCAAAGAGCGCCACCTGGGTGCTATTGGCGCGCGCCGCGGCAAAAAGACGGCCGGCGGCCGATTTGGGATGGGCGCGCACCACCGCAATAAAAAGGCCACAGACAGTGGGCAGGGACAGGGCAAGGCTGGCGTACCACACCAAGCCGCCGTACTGAGCGGCCGGAGCAATATCTTCGGTAGCCAAGTGCATAAGCCCGTAATAAAACGGCACCGAGGTCAGCGATTGCACCACACCCATTACGAAGCCGATGAGTGCGGTAATCGGTGATGGCGTGCGCAGCGGCTCTAGCAGCCGATTGACTAAGGCATTGGGCTGGCCTTGAGAGCGCCACGCACCGAACCCCACCGCGATGCCGACTGCGACAAGTACCCAGCCAGCAATGGGTGAGCTCAAAATGGCCTCAATTTGGTCTTTGACTCCTAGCAACAAAAACATCACCACGGCCGCTGCGACGAGCACCCCGACCCAATCTCCTATTACCACCAATACAGCAATGCGCCGATACTTACCGCGGGGCAAAATGATGCCAATGGCCACGAGGATGCCAATGAGTAGCGCATTGACGGAATCCAAGAGGGCAAAACTAACGGCGTGGAGCATGCCGCACAGTCTACCGCCCCATACCGCCATCGCCGATACGTCCAAGGGCACAAACCGCATATGTCACGACCAGCTTCCTGCGGTCCACCGCACAGATCTTTGCACACATTCCGCAATTTTGCGTACACTATGCAATGTTTCGCACGGGGTGCAGATTTTTCCCCGCGGATTCCATATTCACTGTCACCCGCGCGCAGAGCATTGCACGCATACTGCACAAGAAAGCACATTTTTTATGTCTAAATTCCTCTACCGGCTAGGCAGCTGGTCCTACCGCAAGGTGTGGCCATTCCTCGCCTTTTGGCTCATGGTCTTGGTGGCCATGGCGGGACTTACCGCCGGCTTTGCCAAGTCCCCGAACCCTAATTTCTCCATGCCGGAGATGGATTCCACGATCACCCAAGACAAAATGATGGAGCGCTTCGGCCAAGATACCGATGCCATGAGTGCACCCGAAGGCACGGTGGTCATACAAGCACCGGAGGGCAAAGACCTCACCGATAAACAGGTAGCCGGCAAGGTAGATGACCTCCTTAGCGAGCTCAAAGACACTGGCGCGCTCAAGGCTCAGGACAAACTGGTCAGCCCGGTGATGGCTGCAGCCGGCATGGAAAAGCAAATGGGCGAAAAGATGAAGGCCCAGCATATGCCGGAGGAGCAGATTCAAAAGAACCTGCAGCAGCTCTCCCCGCTCAGCGAGGACAAAACTACCGGTACCGTCACTATTACCTTCAACGCCAACGAAGTCATGGACATCCCAGAAGAGGACATGACCAAGGTCACGGACGTCCTCAACAAGTACGACGAGGGCGAGCTCACCGTGAAGTACCAGGGCAACGCCTTTAGCTCCGCGGGCCAAGAGATGGGTGGCAGCGCCGAGATGATCGGTCTCATCGTCGCCGCAATCGTGCTGCTGATTACCTTCGGTTCCTTCGTAGCCGCTGGCATGCCGCTAATTTCCGCCATCATCGGCGTGGGCATCGGCATCCTCGGCGTACAGGTATCCACGGTCTTTACGGATACCGTCTCCGATATGACCCCGACGTTGGCTTCCATGATTGGCCTGGCCGTCGGTATCGATTACGCACTGTTTATTGTCAACCGCTTCCGCAACGAGCTCATCACCTCCTCTGGTCTCAACGATCTTTCGCCAAAGGAACTGGCCCAAGAGCTCAAGAAGATGGATAAGGCCACCCGTGCCCACGCCATGGGCATGGCGCTGGGCACCGCGGGCGGTTCGGTTGTCTTCGCCGGCACCACCGTGGTCATCGCCTTGGCCGCGCTGACCATTATCGGCATCCCGTTCCTGGGCACCATGGCCATCGCTGCCGCGGCAACAGTGATCATCGCCGTATTGGTTGCTAATACCTTCATTCCCGCCCTGCTGGGACTTTTGGGTACCAAGATCTTCGCCGGCCGTGTGCCTGGCCCCAAGGTTCCAGACCCAGAGGACGAAAAGCCCACCATGGGCCTGCGCTGGGTACGCCGCGTGCGTGCCCAGCCGTGGCTGCACCTTATCGCGGGCGTCGTCTTGCTGGGCATCCTGGCCGTACCATTTGCCCAGCTGCGCCTGGCCATGCCTACCGATGGCACCGCAAAGCCCGGCACCCCGCAGCGTGAGGCTTATGAAATCACGGCAGACGCCTTTGGTCCTGGCCGCAATGCCCCGATGATCGCCTTCGTTGATGTGGCCGACGTTCCCGAGCAGGACCGCATGCCGGCCTTCCAAGACCTCCTGCAGGAGATCAACGGCAATGACGGCGTGGAAAACGCCCAGATCGTGCAGACCACTGACAACGGTGATGCTGCGCAGATCATGATTACGCCCACCACCGGCGCGACCGACGAAGAGACCACGGAAACCCTTAACCACCTGCGCGATTACCAGGGTGAGTTTGAAAAGACCGGCGGTTCCTACGGCATTACCGGTATCACCCCGATCTTCGATGACATTTCTGAGCGCCTCAATAACGTGCTCATCCCATACGTAGCCATCGTGCTGGGACTGGCCTTCATCGTCTTGATGCTGGTCTTCCGCTCCATCTGGGTACCGCTCATCGCCGCAGCCGGCTTCGCTTTGTCGATGGCCGCAACCTTCGGCATCACCGTAGCCATTTGGCAAGAAGGCATGTTCGGCATCGTCGATGACCCACAGCCGCTGCTTTCCTTCCTGCCCATCATGCTCATCGGCCTGACCTTCGGCCTGGCTATGGACTACCAGGTCTTCTTGGTCACCCGCATGCGCGAGGGCTTTGTCAATGGCAAGACGGCTGGCAACGCTACCTCCAATGGCTTTAAGCACGGCGCCCGCGTGGTCACGGCGGCGGCCCTTATTATGATTTCTGTCTTTGCCGCCTTCATCTTGATGGACGAGCCATTCATCAAGACCATGGGCTTTGCCTTGGCTGCGGGCGTGCTTATCGATGCCTTCGTGGTCCGCATGATGATCATCCCCGCTACCATGTTTGTACTGGATAAGAAGGCATGGTGGTTCCCGCGCTGGTTGGATAAGATCACGCCAAACATGGACATCGAAGGTGAGGCCTTGCACTCTGAGCGCGAGGAACTCCTGCGCGCACAACGAGAGAAGGTAGGCGAGACCCACCGTGGCTAGTCTGCGCGAAGAAAAGAAGCGGGCTACGCGTCAGGCCATGGCCGATGCGGCAGCGCGCCTCGTCCTCGACGGTGGCGCCGAAGCCGCCACGATCTCCGGCATCACCACGGCCGTCGGGGTCTCCCCGCGCACCTTTCACAACTACTTCTCCTCCGTGGCAGATGCGCTACTGTCCTTTAGCACCGATGTGCTTGCCAAGTTTTCCAAGGAAGTACCCACTGTCTTTCCTAATTCATCCATTTCTGAATTCCTCGAACAGGTAACGCTCGATGCCACCGAAAACGAGGGCAAATGTCAGATGCGAGTTTTTGGTACCGGTGTTCTGGGGACTCGGTACTGTCGTGTTCCGGGTAGTTGGTACCGGGCCGAGGGGTGCGTCGGCCCGGACCGT
>NZ_MKXT01000053.1:0-5921 GCF_001913985.1 Corynebacterium sp. S5S1 | reverse complement strand
AAGACGGACCACACGATCCTTCGCATCCTGGTCAAATTTTCTTGGCATATTCCAGATTTTCCCATCTACTCAAACGGAACAAAACCTGGGACACTTCACTCTAGCACGGCACGTCCACCGCAGCGATGCGGTGGGGTTGGATCGTGAGGCTCTCCCCGGTGGATTCGAGCACCGCGGAGATGGTGGAGGGGGTCATCATCACGATGGAGATCCAGTCATGGCTGGTGGCACCCGCATAGTCCACGTAGTGCAGGCGCACCTGTGTGCCCGCGGTATAGGCGCGGCGCAGCTCGGACATGATCTCCCGCGGCGAGCGGAAGGTCCGGGTGTCCGAGGCCTTCGTGCCGTCCGCCGGGTCCACGGCGATGGCCTGGTCGTGGGCGCGGCGAAAACCCTCCACGGCGCCGTCGATCTCCGAGGCGATCTCGGTGGAGTCCCCAGTGATGTCCATGATGTTGCGCTGGGGAGTATCCACGCGAGACGGGACACGAGCCGAGTGGGGTTCGGTGGCGGAGCCCTGCTGGAATGCCCTGGTGGCGTCGTCAATCAAATACCGCAGGGACTGGGGAACGGACGAGAGACCGCCGGGGGACATGCGATCCAGGAAGGCCTCGATGTCCTTCCATGGGGCGTCATAGCGCTTCGGCCCGATCAGGCTGAATACGTCGCCTTCGCGGCCGTCCTCGCGCACCAGGGTGGCGGTGAGCCCCAGACGGCGGCGAGACTGCAGGTCGGAGGTCATGCGGAACACCGGGGCAGGCAGCAGGTGAACCTCGTCGTAAATGATTAAGCCCCAGTCGCGGGAGTCGAACAGCTCCAGCGCCCGGTATTCGCCCTTCGACTTGCGCGTGACCACTTGGTAGGTGGCGATGGTCACGGGGCGGATCTCCTTCTTCTCTCCGGAGTATTCGCCGATTTCATCCTCCGTCAGGGAGGTGCGGCGCACTAGCTCGTCCTTCCACTGCCTGCCCGCGACGGTGTTCGTCACCAGGATCAGGGTGGTGGCCTTTGCCTTGGCCATCGAGGCCGCGCCGACCATCGTCTTGCCCGCACCACATGGCAGCACTACCACGCCCGAGCCGCCTTCCCAGAAGCTATCGGCCGCCATCTCCTGGTAGTCGCGCAGCTGCCATTCTTCGTGTTCCTGCGACAGCTCGATGGGGTGTGCCTCGCCGTCGACGTATCCCGCCAGGTCCTCTGCGGGCCAGCCGACCTTCAGCAGTTCCTGCTTGAGCCTGCCGCGCTCGGAAGGGTGCACAACGATCGAGTCCTCGTCGATCTCTGCGCCCAACATGGGCTTGATCTTTTTGTGACGCCGGATCTCCGTCAGCACAGCCCTGTCCGTCGTCTCTAGCACGAGCCCGTGCGCTGGGTGCTTGATGAGCTTCAGCCGCCCGTAGCGATCCATCGTGTCGGCAATGTCGATGAGCAGCGGCTGCGGGGCGGGGAACCGCGAGTAGGTTTCCAGCACGTCCATGATCTGCTCCGCGTCGTGCCCTGCCGCGCGGGCGTTCCACAGCGCCAGCGGGGTGATGCGGTAGGTGTGCACGTGCTCCGGCGCGCGCTCCAGCTCCGCGAACGGTGCCAGCGCGGTGCGCGCCTCCTGCGCCTGTTCGTGGTCGATTTCCAGCAGCACGGTCTTATCCGACTGCACAATGAGCGGTCCGTTTCCAATGCCCACGCTGTGTGTCACTTCCTTTTTGTTTATCGACGCCACCGCGACGGTGTTGCTCAAGCCAAAGACATCATTTTACGCTGCAGTGGTGCGAACTCGTGCTCCACTATACTGAGACCCATGATTGCTCAGACGGGAAATCTGCGCCAATGGCAGTATTTCGTGGCTTTAGCGGAGACCGGTAGTTTTACAGCGGCGGCAGCGCGACTGGGAGTGAGTCAGCCGCCTGTCTCCAATGCCATTAAGCGCTTAGAAGCTGGTGTAGGTACACCGCTATTTATCCGAGGGGCGGGGGAAGTGAAACTAACCGAGGCAGGGTTGACCTTGCTTCCATATGCCCGGGTGATTAATCGCGATCTTCAGACTATGCATTCGATGATTGACGGTATCCGAAGTGGTGCGCAAAGCGGGTTTCGTTTGGCCATCAGTAGTGCGCTTCCAAGCGAGATAGGATCGCGTATTGCAGCAAAGGCACAGCAGCATGATGGAGTAGTTTTGTCGTCACTGCCTTCTGTTGAGATTCTTGCCCGTGTTGAAGAAGGCGCTATTCATGCGGGGCTTGTTCAAGCTCCGGTTCCCTTGGGTACTCACCGCAGTGCGAGGCAGTTTTCTCTGTCACGTGATCTAGTGGTGCCGCCGGGGTATTCAAGGTTGGATAAGACCTTGTCTCAATTGAATCTGCTGGTGGAGAACCTGAATGACACTTCAAGTGCAGCCAGTGGTTTGGCGAGAGAGCTATTTCGGTCGGGTGTGTCTTGCGAAATTAATGATTCAGAGGATGCTCTAGGTAGGGGCTTATTGATTGGAAGAGGGGAGGGGATGTCTTTGGTATTTCGCGGTTTTCACCAGTTTGACAATGCTATTGAGCTTCCTTCCCGTTTCGATTTTTCCGTGGATGTAGTGGTTCGCCGAGGTGGGATGGACAATGGCGCCGAGGCCATGGCGGTCGCCGAAAGAATTTGTCGAAGGATTAACCAATGACTGCACGGATGGAGATGGCCCTGGAAAACGTGTTGATGCGGTCGGGGTGTGAGGGATGGTGGTGTGCATCGCGACTGCACGATGGGGTGACTATCGGACGCAAACAAGACGAGAAAATTACGGTGGCATCCTTATATAAAATCCGGCTCCTCCACCTCACTTTGGAAGCGATTCAACGAGGTGATCTGGATCCTCGTCTTCGTGTTGACGTTGCACCGTCCAAAGGAACTTACGAAGGGTATGGGTTCGCTGCCTTTGATGACGCAGTGAACGTGAGTCTCCGAGACTTAATGAAACAAGTCGCATCGGTGTCAGATAACGTGGCCGCCCACGAGATTTTGCGTCTACTGCCTGCGTGGGCTCGAGAAGCATTTCTTAAACGGTTTCCACCTCATTATGACTTGCAAGATCGGAATAGCTTAGTGACGGCGGAGAAACAATTGCGTCAATATGTTCAATCCCAAGGGGGGAGTAGTACAGATATAGCGTTTTCTGCAGTCTCTTCGTTGGCGGAAATAACTAATGACTTGGAACAGGTTTGGAAAGACGATAGTGCAGCGGTACGTCGATCTATGTGTGAACTCTTGGGGTTGCAGGTGTGGCGTCACCGTGTTCCTTCAGGCTTTCCTCCAAGCGGCGTTGATATCTATGGAAAAACGGGCACTGTAGGACTTCTCCATGGTGAAGCTTCGATTATCCAGGTTGAGGGCGAGGAGCCCATTGTGGTGTCCATCATGCTGAAACAGGTGGTGCCAGAACAAGCAATGAGTACTCACGATGGTGCTATTGGCGAAGTGGCTAGACTGCTCGTGGACGCTCTTCGTTAGAATTTCTGCCACTTGAATACACACTTCTACCATCGCCTATATGTGAATGAAATGAGACAATTGCATTATGTGATATTGGTGGCATCCAATGCGTCTCACTTAACGTCACTCCCATGATGACTAAGCACAATCGTTTCCGTCAGTCGGTGATTGCACTCTGTTCGCTCTCCGCAGTGATGTTGAGCAGCTGTTCAGCTCTACCGTGGGAATCAGACTCAGACGTATTTCTCAAAGCTTTCAACGCGGGAGATGACAGCAAGGCTGCACGGTATCTGGATCATCCAGACCCGGAGCGCGCCCTTCATGAATTTCGGCAGTCACTTCATGGTGTGAAGGTCAACATCGAAACATCTGATATTTCCAATGGAAAGAAGAATACTCATGTGACTTGGTCCAAAGATGGTGTGGAGTTGGAGAGCAATGGTCGGCTCGTCCTTAGTGGACAGGATGGTAAGCCTCAATGGTTGCCTTCGATCTTCGAAGCTCAGTTGAGCGATGATTCCGCACTCTTTTTTGCTGAAGATAAACAGTACGATCTTCCAATTAAAGATCGCTTGGGCAATGAATATATGACCTGGACGAAAGTTATTCAGGTACGAGGTCGCAAAGATATAGCCTCTAGAGCGCAGGAATTGGCCCAGATTTTTGCACCAGTGTCTCCCACAACGACTAAGGAGTGGATCGAGCAGACCTTGGGAGAGTCTCAGGATGAAGACACCGTGCTCCTCACTTTGAGGCAGGAAGAATTCCGGAAGATACAAGAGCAACTTAGGACCTTTGAGGGAATTTCCACTGTGGAGCAGGGGCGTCTCTTAAGCGTGTCCAAAACTCTTAACTCTCCGCTGGATGCTGAATTGAACAAATATTGGGAGTCAGTGCTCGATGCTAATTCAGGATGGTCGATACGCGCTGAGAGTTCACAAGGTATGACGACGGTAGCCTCTGAGCCGCCTCGCCGAGTTCAGCCAATCGCAACCACTCTGGATACCACACTGCAAAGCGCAGCAAAACAAGCAGTGGACAGTGAGCAACGTGCCGCAGTTCTAGTCGTGCTCAATCCTAGAACAGGAGGTGTCCTTGCCGTTGCACAAAATGACAAGGCAAATAACCAAGGGCCAATCGCACTCACCGGGCTATTCCCACCGGGATCGACGTTCAAAACTGTGACCACAGCGGCGGCACTAGAGGCAGGGGCAGTCAGCATGGATGAGGAACTACCTTGTCCTAGCAATATCACCGTCGCTGGACGCAAGATTCCCAACGATCATGACTTCGATCTAGGTAGCGTTCGACTGGAAGAAGCTTTCGCCCAATCATGTAACACAACCCAAGCGGTCATTTCGGATCGTTTGGGAGAAGATGATCTGCAACGGACTGCTTTAGAACTCGGAATTGGCTCCGACTTCGACGTACCAGGGATGACCACACTTACTGGTTCGGTGCCGCGGACACCGGCTGGACCTCCTCGTGTGGAGGCTTCTATTGGACAGGGCGAGGTTCTAGCTAGTCCATTTGGGATTGCGCTCATGCAATCGACTGTCGCTAACGGCGGCTTGCTTGTTCCTCCACAGCTCATTCAAGGCGAACAGACAGTAGTGAATAAACAGGCAGACCAGCATGTCAGCGATACAACTATTCAAAGCCTCCGGACGATGATGAAATCAACAATTGACCACGGTTCAGCTAGGTCGTTGAGTGATCTTAGTGCACTTGGCGGAAAGACTGGTACAGCAGAAATTGATGGCAAGCTTTCCAATGGCTGGTTCGCTGGAACGACAGGGGAATTGGCGATTGCGTCCCTTGTAATCGAAGGAGATTCTTCTCAGCCAGCTGTGGAAATGGCCGGGCGTTTCCTTCGCTCGCCGGATGTTCAGAAATTCTCTGGAATTCAATAAACTTGCGTCATAACCTCTAGCACGGGTTAAGTAAAGAAAAGTGTGTCTTTTCCGGGCGTGTTGCGGTTATTTGATCCAGCCTTTTTGGATGCCGAGGTTGTGTTGGTAGCTGGTGTCGATGGCGGTGTCGTATTCTGCTGGTGCACCGATGTCATTGGTAGTGGCTGTGGTGTTGTGGGTGATCAGGTCTGTTGCTGTGGAAAGTGCGTCTTGACCCCATCGTTGGTCCCTGGCGATCTTGACCGGATCGTCAGGGACTTCTGTATGTAGATACAGCCACCAATCCATCACTGTGCGTTGATGCGGTAGTGATAGTCCGCGGTGTCTGCGGGCTAGTTCTTTTATGGGGGCGTTGATGCCACCTTCGAGGCTGTTTGTTGTTGCTGCAAGGTTGTCGGGGTCGATGGTTGTTGGTGGGGGTTGCAGGTAGGTAAACAGCAGGTCTGAAGTGCCCCGGGTTTTGTTCCTAGGCATTTGCCTTGATTTCTATTATTGCTTGCGGCGGGTGCTGGTCCCAAAATTCGGTTTCCACTTCGACCGGGG
>NZ_MKXT01000014.1:659-48288 GCF_001913985.1 Corynebacterium sp. S5S1 | reverse complement strand
AGCCATGCCCGAAAACAACACGACCAAACAACCCCGCAGAGAGAATCCGCCCCCGATTTCTCCACCCTCGAGGTTGACAACCTATATAGGAACACCCCCCTATGCGTTTGTGCTAGGCACAGGACCAAGAAAGCCAGCTAAGGAATCGCGTACTGTGGGGTGCATCCACGTAATGGAGAAAGGTGATCAATATGAGCATCGACCAGAAGGAACTACTAGCGAAGGTCCCCACTCAGCTTTTGATTGACGGACAGTGGCGCGACGCGTCTTCCGGCGAGACCTTTAATGTAGAAAATCCGGCGACGGGCGCGACGATCGCCACGCTGTCCTCGGCGAATTCTAATGATGCGGTGGCTGCCCTCGATGCTGCCTGTGCGGCCCAAGATGAGTGGGCGCACACCACCCCGCGCGAGCGCGCAGATATTCTCCGCCGCGCCTTTGAGTTGGTACACGAGCGCGCCGATGAGTTCGCTACCCTGATGACCCTTGAAATGGGAAAGCCCTTTGCCGAGTCGCAAGGCGAGGTCACCTATGGTGCGGAATATTTGCGGTGGTTTAGTGAAGAAGCCACGCGTGATTATGGCCGCTACTCCCCTGTCCCGGAAGGCACCTTGCGCATGGTTACTCGCCGCAAGCCCGTGGGTCCGTGCCTATTGATTACTCCGTGGAACTTCCCCCTCGCCATGGCCACCCGAAAGGTTGCCCCGGCCGTTGCAGCAGGCTGCACCATGGTCCTGAAGCCAGCCAAGCTGACGCCGCTCACCGCGCAGTACTTCGCGCAAACCATGCTCGATGCCGGCCTGCCGCAAGGCGTGCTCAATGTTGTCTCTGGCAGCTCCGCTTCGGCCATTTCAGAGCCCTTGCTTGCCGACGCCCGCTTGCGCAAGCTCTCCTTCACCGGTTCTACCCCAGTGGGCAAAACCCTCCTGAAGGGTGCCGCGGACAATGTCTTGCGCACCTCTATGGAATTAGGCGGTAATGCACCGTTCATTGTTTTCGAGGATGCGGATATTGATCAAGCGGTTGCGGGAGCTATGGGCGCCAAGATGCGCAATATCGGCGAGGCCTGCACCGCGGCCAATCGCTTCTTGGTGCACGAGTCCGTGGCAGAGCAATTTACGCAGAAGCTGGCAACAGAGTTTGAGAAGCTTGTCGTTGGCAATGGCATGGACGAAGGCGTGACGTGTGGTCCACTGATTGAGGCTAAGGCCCTCGACAATATTGCAGCCCTGGTTGAGGATGCGGTGGACAAGGGTGCGACCGTTGTCACCGGTGGCACCCGCGGCGAGGGCGCGGGCCACTTCTATGCGCCCACTATCCTGAGCAATGTTTCACGTGAAACTCGCGTGGCTCAGGAAGAAATTTTTGGACCGGTCGCGCCCATCCTTACCTTCAAGGACGAATCGGAAGCGTTAGAGATTGCGAACGATACGGAGTACGGACTTGCCTCCTATGTATATACGGAGGATTCCGATCGCCTCTGGCGCGTTGCCGACGGCCTCGAGTTTGGCTTGATGGGATTCAATGCCGGTGTCATCTCTAATGCCGCTGCCCCATTCGGCGGTGTCAAGCAATCTGGTTTAGGACGCGAAGGCGGCGCCGAAGGTATTGAAGAATATACCGCGGTGCAGTACTTGGGTATCCGTGATCCTTATACCGGGGCCTAAAGGTTTGAGCGCTTTACAAGGCGGGAGAAACCAGCCGGGTCCCCTTTGCGCGACCCGGCTCAAGCTATTTATGCAAATCTCCTGACCAGCGTCTCCTAAGCGTGCACGAATCTGTGCTACCTGCCCAGTGGGTAGCATTTTGCCAGTTCAAGGCCTGGCAATTTGCCGGTAGCCGCCGAAACGGGGGCGGCTTTGATAAGAGCCTGTAAGGGCTTTTGATTAACCTTTGCAGCCTGCGGGGCGTATAGTGCCTCTCCGTATAATTCAATTTCTATTTCCTTCGTCTGCGATGCGTGGCCTTATGGCCAGCGCGTGGAGAGGGAATTTTCTTTTTGTTATTTGGAGTGAGTATATGACGCCTACGGAATCTGCAGCGGCTAAACCGCAGCTGATTACGCCTACGTTTGTCCTCGCGTGGGTGGCTAATTTTTGTCAGTTCTTGGTCTTTTACCTGTCCGTAACCACCATGGCCCTCTACGCGGTAGAGAGCTTCGGGGCATCGGATACCGTCGGTGGTTTCGCCTCCAGTGCCTTTGTTCTGGGCGCGACGTGCATGCGCGTGTTCTCCGGCTGGATCGTGGACCGCGTGGGCCACAAGAAGGCGGCCTTGACTTCCCTGGCCTTCGTCACAGTTGTAGCTGTGGCGTACTTTTTTGCGCATAATGTTGCGGTCTTGATTATCGTGCGAATGGTGCACGGCGCGGGCTATGCCTTGACCTCCACGGCACTCATGGCGGTGGCGCAGTCCGTTATCCCACATGAACGCCGTGCGGAAGGCACCGGATACTTCGCCCTGGGCACTACCCTTGCAACCGCGTTTGGTCCAGCTATCGGCCTGTTATTGGCTAATAACATCGGCTACACCACGCTTTTTGCTGTCGCCCTTGGTGCAAATATTGTTTCCTTGATCCTGGCCTTGGTGCTGCGCTATCCGGCCGAGGTTTCCTCCGAAAAGCCGGCCTTTAAGTTGCGCAATGCCGTGCACCCCAACGTGGTGCCCATCGGTCTATTCATGCTCCTAGTCGGCATCGCCTACTCCGGCGTGGTGACCTACCTCAACGCCTACGCCCGCAAGGAAGACCTGGCCACCGGCGCAGGGCTCTTCTTTATCGGCTATGCGGTCACGATGCTCATCATGCGCTTCGTCTTGGGCCGTATCCAGGACTATAAGGGTGATAATGCCGTGATGTACCTCGGCTTGGCCGCCTTTGTCGTGGCCCTGCTGATCATGGGTTTCCCCACCAATGACGTCATGCTGGTGGTCGCGGGCGCCTGCACCGGTTTGGGCTTCGGCACCCTCAGCCCCGCCTGCCAAGCCATCTCCGTGCGCTCGGTTCCTGCCGCGCAGATGGGCGCCGGTATCTCCACCATGTTCCTGCTCATGGACCTCGGTATTGGCCTGGCCCCGTTCGGCCTGGGCCCCATTGTTGGGGCAACGGGCTTTGACACGATGTATCTCATTCTCGCGGGTCTCGTGGTCATCGCCGCTATCTACTACTTCTTCGTGCACGGCCGCTTCCCTAAGGCGAAGGGGCACCATCTGAGCTTTGAAGCGGGCAAGTAACACAGCCACTGCCCCTCCTTCGCACTCGGCATGAAAAGCACGCCAGCGCTAAGCGCTGGCGTGCTTTTGTTTTGCGTGCACTCCGGGCAAGAAGAGGGTGCTGGCCTCGCCGGTAAGCTAAAGGCCCTGACACAGCCTGCGGTCTCGTTGCCTACCGGATGTTTGGGCTCATCGAGTGCGGGCGGAACAACGGGACATTGATGAGCTCGACATGAGGACGCGGCAAAGCGATACCTTTCGAGCAGTGCCAATAGTGATGGGGAACGTTCAAGGTGGATCGGTTCGGCGGACTATGAGCCCTTGTGTAACTAGGTGCGAAGCGAGTTCTGTTGGTGAGTGGGCAGGCAGCCAGCATCTACAACGCGCCGGGCGAGGGCGCGGTCGCCCATCTTGGCGGCAAAGGCCATGCGCATGATGATGCCGTGGCTGGGTGGGGTATCCAGCTTAATGGCGTCGCCGGGGCGAATGCGGCCGGGGGACACGATGCGCAGGTAGGTGCCGCAGTCGCCACGCGCGGTCCAGCGCTTGAGCCAGCCGCACTCCCCTAGCCAGCCGGCGAAGGTGGCACACGGTTGGCGGGGCACGGATACCTCAAGCACGGCAGTACCGATGCACACGCGCTGATTGATGAGCAGAGCAGACAGATCGATGCCCTGCGTGGTGAGATTTTCGCCAAAGCTCCCGGAGGCCAGCGGGCGGGAAAGTTCAGATTGCCAGTAATCCAGTTCCTCGCGGGAGTAAGCGTAGACGGCCTTATCGTTGCCGCCGTGATGTTGGGTGTCACCAATTATATCGCCGCGCACGCCAGATCCATCGCCGTAATGGGGTCCGGGTGCCGCCAGATCGATAAAGTCCTGCGGCTGCTTGTCGATGCCCGAGAACTCATGCCGCCCGCTCGGGTCCGGCCGGCGGACGGCGACATTGGTAGAGATGACCTGCATGCCTGCCACCCTAGCTGAGCGTGAGCGCCTCCGCGGTGAGAATATCGCGGTAGAACAGCTGCGGGGCGAGGGAGACGGCCTCGGCGAGCTGTGGGAGGGCGTCGTCAAGCGTGGCGGCGAAAGCAGGGTCCGCCAGCTTGCCATTGGCCACGCCGCGCGCCGTGATGGCAAAGACATAGGAAATAAACGGCATCCAGGCGGAATCGCCGAGCTCCGAATTGCCATCGCCAAAGGCGTCCAGCGCGAGCAGGGTATGCAGGACGGACTTATCGACGCCCAGCTGTTGCAGCGTCACCCGCAGCTGCATTGCGGTGCTACGCAGGTTAGAAATGGTGCCCAGGCGGGTGAGCGCAAGGTCATTGGCAAAGCACTCGCGCAGTGCGGCGATGCGGTGGGCATCATCGCAGAGCTGGTCGCTGTCCATTGCTGGCGTAGGTGCCTCGCCCGTTGCACTCATCAGCAGCATGGGGCGGGTGACATCGTCGACGCCGGTGGACGGCACGCGCGCGAGGGAGGCGGAGCCGTGGGCTTCGACGTAGTCATGGGCGGCGTCGGCAAGCGCGGCCAAGAGTGAGGAAGGCTCGGTGGCCGGCTCCTCGCGGCGGAAGGTGCGCGAGACCAAGCCGGTGCGGACAAAGGCGCGCATGCGCTGCCCTGGCTCAAAGTCTGCGGCCATAAGGGCGTCCATGCTGGCGCGCGGATCCGCCTCAATCTCCTTGATGATTCCCTCGAAGGTTTCCTTGGCCTTGGGCGCGAGGCGGCGCATGGCCGCGTAGGTAGGCCACATACCTTCGGTGTTTTCGGTTTCGCCGTCCTGGAAGATGATGAGGGCGCTAGCCGGCGGGTACTGTGGCGCGGCTAAGTCGCTGGCCGGCTCATCCTCGCGGAAGTCCACGATGAGGTGGCCGGCGTCCAGCAACTCCTCGGGCAGTTCAAAGCCTTCCTCCGTGGGCTCCAGCGGTTGCGGCTCGCCCGCAGGATTACCCAGCGGCCACGCCCAAGCCAGCAGTTCTACCTCCTCCTCATGCGCCTGCTCAGGGATGAGGATGCCGTCCTCAATGGTTGCGCGGGCGACCAACGGTGCCTTGCGCACGGTGGCAATGGCGGCATAAATGAGGTCGCTGGCCGCGGTGGCCTCATATTCCATGACGCGACGCTCAAAGCTGCGCTTTTGGTGCGCTGCGCGCTCCTTTTCCGGCAGTCCTTCGAGGTATTCCTCATAGGACAACGTGGACCACAGGAGGTAGAGCTCCAGCGAGGTCTTCTTCGTCAGCGCCGACTTCAGCGCGCGGTTAGGCACGGACAGGCTGGTGGCGGCCTCCGTAGAGCCATTGGCGGTGACAAGGTCCCTAATCTTCTGGTTCTTATCAATAACCACGAACTTTGCCAGCGGCAGTGGCTCCGGTGAGTGGATGGTGAAAAGTGCATCGGCATCGAGCTGGTCCGCCAGGATGACCTGCTTATCCAGGTAATACACGGGCTCGGCCGCGGTACGTTTGACGCGGGTGCGAATCGTCGCCGGCTCCACCTGGAAGGTCAGCTCATAGCCGGCTTCACTGCCGACGGTCTCCTCGCGCACGCTTTCGTCTTCGCCAAAGACGCGCTGGCCCTTTTCCATCTGGATAGCCTTGCCCGGCGCAGAAGCCAAGGCATAGCTAAACGGTGAAAGGTTGCCCAGGGCGTCGATAAAGCGGAAGTTGGTGCCGCGCGGGCCCTCGTTCTTGGCACGCATGTGCAGCGATTCCGCAAAGTTGAGGTACTGGATATCCACCAGTTCCTCGTCCTTGTACAGGGTGAAGCGGTAGCGGCCTACCCAGGGATCCTCGAAGGCGTCTGCGGGGAGCACCTCGTGGATGCCCTCCGGTAGTTCATCCTCCAGCACTGCCTCCTCTTCCCCACCAATGGGGACATAGGTCAGCTCCATGCTGAGATCCGTATTGGCGATGATCCGCGGGGACTGGGTATAGACCAGTTCGCCATCTAGGCCATGGGCATTGGGTAGCGTCTTTACGGCCATGTCCCAAGCAAAATCAGGGCTGCCGGAGACCTTGATGGTTGCGGATTCTTGGCGCGGGACCTCCACGGTGAAAGACTGGCTGACCTCGACCGGGGCGATAGTCCAGCCCTCCCATGCACCGTGGGGACGGGCCTCGCTGACCTTGGCCTTGGCGAGCTCCGTGCCAGCGGGAGCGATGAAGGTATAAGAGCCCTTGGCCACCGCGGTGGTGGTATCGATTGGGCGATGGGTGGAATCCAACAGCAGGCCGCCATTGGCCACGCCGGCGAATTCCACAGTGTGCTCCTCAAAGGAGACGCTGAGGTGGCTAAAGGCACGCGGCATGCTGATCCACAAGCCGGGCTCCTCGCCCTCCACATAGTAGAACTTGCGGGTGTCCTCGCTGCCATCGAGCAGCTGTGCGGTCACGGTCCACTGGGGATCTTCTGGCTCATAACCTGCGGTTACGGCCGGTAGGTACAGCTCCAGAGTGTGGGTAGCTGGGGAGAGGCGCAGGTGCGGGATCCCCTGAAATACCGCTGCGTCTGCAAAAGATGATAGCTGGCTGCGAAACTTCTCCTGGCTCATTTACCCCAGCCTAGATCATTTTCATGCAGATCTGCATTTTGGCTGCGAGCGGCGGAAATGACGCGAAAACCGGGGGAGAATACGGCGGAGATTTTGCATGTGCGTGCCCTGCAGAACGCGGAAAGCGTAGCGAACTACCCCGCGCCGGGATGCGGCTATTACACTGTGTGATTATGACTACCCAGAGCGATTCCACTTCGTACCGCTATACCCCGGAGCTGGCGAACCAGATCGAGAAGACCTGGCAGCAGTACTGGAAAGACAATGGCACCTTTAATGCCCCGAACCCGGTAGGCGAGCTCGCCACCGATGCGGGCGAGTTGCCTAAGGAAAAGCTCAATGTGCAGGATATGTTCCCCTACCCTTCCGGTGCGGGCCTGCACGTGGGACACCCACTGGGATATATCGCCACCGATACTTACGCCCGCTATAACCGCATGCTGGGCAAGAACGTGCTGCATACCTTGGGCTACGATGCCTTCGGACTGCCGGCCGAGCAGTACGCCATTCAGACCGGTACCCACCCGCGCACCACTACCGAGGCGAATATTGAAAACATGCGCCGCCAGCTGGGTATGTTGGGCTTGGGTCACGATCCGCGCCGCTCCGTGGAATCAACCGATCCGGAGTTCTTCAAGTGGACGCAGTGGATCTTCCTGCAGATTTATAACTCTTGGTTCGATGAGGAGCAGCAGAAGGCGCGCCCGATTGCAGAGCTCATCAAGGAACTAGAGGCCAATAAGCGCACCACCAAGGACGGTCGCTACTACGAGGACCTCACCGAAGAGGAAAAGGCCGCGGCTATCGACGAATTCCGCTTGGTCTACCTGTCTAATTCCACGGTGAACTGGTGCCCAGGCTTGGGTACTGTGCTGGCAAACGAGGAGGTCACCGCTGAGGGTAAGTCCGAGCGCGGAAATTTCCCGGTCTTCCGTAAGAACCTCTCGCAGTGGATGATGCGCATTACCGCCTACTCCGATCGCTTGCTGGATGATCTGGAGCTTTTGGATTGGCCGGACAAGGTCAAGTCCATGCAGCGCAATTGGATCGGCCGTTCTCGCGGCGCAGAGGTCTCCTTCTCTGCTGAGGGCTACGAGATCGAGGTCTTTACCACCCGCCCCGATACCCTCTTCGGCGCCGAGTACGTGGTCCTAGCCCCAGAGCATGAGCTTGTCGACGCCCTCCTCTCCCCCATCCCTTATGACGATGACGTGGATGAGCGTTGGACCTATGGCCACGATGATCCGAAGGAGGCCGTGGAGTCCTACCGCACCGATATTGCCGCCAAGTCCGATCTGGAGCGCCAGGAGAACAAGGAAAAGACCGGCGTATTCCTGGGTACTTATGCCACCAACCCGGTCTCTGGCAAGAAGGTCCCGATCTTCATCGCGGACTATGTGCTGACCGGCTACGGCACTGGCGCCATCATGGCAGTTCCGGCGCACGACACCCGTGACTACGAGTTTGCCCAGGCTTTCGGCCTACCAATTACGGAGGTTGTCTCTGGCGGAAACGTGGAGGAAGAAGCCTGGACCGAGGACGGCGCGCTGGTTAATTCCTCCAACGACAAGGGCCTAGACCTCAACGGCCTGAACAAGGCTGAGGCCATTGCCGCGGCCATCGAGTGGCTGGAAAAGGACGGCTCCGGCCGCGAAAAGGTGCAGTACAAACTGCGCGATTGGCTCTTCGCCCGCCAGCGTTACTGGGGCGAGCCCTTCCCCATCGTCTACGACAAGGATGGCTTCGCCCACGCCCTGCCGGAATCCATGCTGCCGGTAGAGCTGCCAGAGGTAGAAGATTATAAGCCCGTTTCCTTTGATCCAGAGGACAAGGACTCCGAACCACAACCACCGCTGGCAAAGGTGCGCGACTGGGTCGAGGTAGAGCTGGATCTGGGTGACGGTCCACAGACCTACTTCCGCGATACCAATGTTATGCCGCAGTGGGCGGGTTCTTCTTGGTACCAGCTGCGCTATATCGATCCCCGCAATGATGAGGCATTCTGCGATATCGAGAACGAGCGCTACTGGACTGGCCCGCGTCCGGAGCAGCATGGCCCGCAGGATCCGGGCGGCGTGGACCTCTATGTCGGCGGCGTCGAGCACGCTGTGCTGCACCTGCTTTACTCCCGCTTCTGGCATAAGGTGCTCTTTGACCTGGGCTTTGTTAGTTCCCAAGAGCCTTACCGTCGCCTGTACAACCAGGGCTATATCCAGGCCTATGCCTACACGGATTCCCGCGGCGTGTACGTTCCAGCCGCTGAAGTAGAGGAAAAGGACGGCAAGTTCTACTACAACGGCGAAGAGGTCAATCAGGAGTATGGCAAGATGGGCAAGTCCCTCAAGAATGCCGTGGCGCCGGACGATATTTGCCGCGACTTCGGTGCCGATACCCTGCGCGTTTACGAGATGTCCATGGGTCCACTGGATACGTCTCGCCCGTGGGCTACCAAGGACGTCGTAGGCTCCCAGCGCTTCCTGCAGCGCCTGTGGCGCCTAGCCGTCAACGAGGACACCGGCGAGCTGGCCACTACCGACGCCGCCTTGAGCGAGGATGACCTCAAGCAGCTCCACCGCACCATCGCAGGCGTGCGCGATGATTACGAGAACCTGCGGCTCAATACCGTGGTGGCTAAGCTCATCGAGTACGTCAACTACCTGACCAAGACCTACCGCACCGAGGCCCCGCGCGCCGCCGTGGAGCCGATCGCACAGTTGGTCTCCCCCATTGCCCCGCATATCGCGGAGGAACTGTGGCAGCGCTTCGGCCATGACGAGACCATCACCTATCAGCCCTTCCCCACTTTTGAGGAAAAGTACCTGGTGGACGATGAAATCGAGGTGCCGGTTCAGATCAATGGCAAGGTAAAGGCCCGCATCAACGTGGCCGCTGATGCGGACCAGGACGCGGTCTTCGAGGTTGCCCTCGCCGACGCGAAGATTGCTGAGCTGACCAGCGGAAAGAACGTGGTGAAGAAGATCTACGTTCCGGGCCGCATGGTCAACCTCGTGGTCAAGTAGTTACTCGTCCCAAAATTCCGTGGCGCACAGCGCAATGCCGTGCGCCCGGATCCCCTGGCCGACCTCCAGCTTCTCGTTCACGATGAGCGGGAGACCGTCGAGGTCGCATACCCAAAACTCCCCTATGCCCAGCTCATTGCTGTGCTTGGCGACGCCCCCGATAGTCCCCGCTACCTCTACCTGCGGGTTAAGCATGCTGGGCTTGAAATTCCGGTAGAAGCGCTCGGTAGCGGGCGAAGTTAAGGAAAACTCTTCCGGCTCCCCTACCTGGTAATTCAAAGCCACAACCGCCGGCCGCACCTGTCCCTGGAGCTTTTCTCCTCCGACTGGATTGCCTGCCGGCAGGGCGAAGGGCGCATCCGCCAGCGCCGCGAACTGTAGATCACCAGTTTCCACAATGCCGATATAGGGCGTTGCGCGATATATGGTGCCCGGTGCCTCTTCCCCGCCCCGGTAGGAAGGAACTGCGGCCCACTCCCCTTCGTACTCCATACCTGTAACCGCCATACCAGACGGGTCGGCGTGGAATAGCACTCGATCAAATCCGGGCGCCTCCCACATGTCGTGATCGTTAGGTAGCTCCGCAATGAGTTCTTCCATATCCGCGAAGTCGAAACCGCACGTGCTAAATAGCTTATCCATGCTTGCCATTCTAAACGCTGCGGTCTTCTCTGCCGGAGCGGTCATTGCGTTCGCACTCGCATCTCTGCCGCGAGTATTTACTTCACTATTTAATTTTTAAGTCAAGAACATATCTATTCAAACAATGGTGCGTTTCAGCAGATAGGTATTCAAAAGGAACATTAACGTGCTTTTGGTAGCAAAGGTATGGGTTTGTGAAATTGTGGTTCTCGTAGACCCACTTCTCTGTACAGTAGTGGGAGTTGGTGTATCAACTCCTGGCAAGCCAATGAGTTGCTAGATCAACTCTGCAGTATAGACTGTTGATAGAAGGAGAACCAAAGGAGGAATGCGATGCGCGTGGAGCAGAGTGCGGCGTGGGGAGACTTTGTTGCCATGCAAGAAGCGCTCCACGCACGTCTTTCTGGGGAGCTGCAGAGTGGCTCTAGATTGAGCGAGGCAGATTACGCGGTGTTGGCCGTGCTGAATCGCCGGCGCCAGATTTCTACGCGCCCGCATGAATTGGCGGCGGAGCTTCGGTGGGAGAAGTCGCGGTTGCATCGGCAGTTAGTGCGCATGGAGTCCCGAAAATTGGTTTCCAGGCGTGAGGCGCCGGAGTTAGGAACCCGTGCAGTTGAAGTCACTGTGACGGAAAGCGGAAGTGCTGCTTTCAACGCAGCGATCGTGCGACATACTGCAACAGTCGAAGAGATCGTGGTGGGCACCCTTAGTGACGAAGACCTACAAACCTTGGGCAGGATTTCCCGCACGTTGCTACGCGCGGTAGTTAAAGAGGGGACGTCGGAAAGCTAGCTGTCCGCGCCGACTGGTGCATGTAAAAAGGCACCCGCTATAACGGCGGGCGCCTTAGAGATTGGCTAGGCGGGACCTAGGAAATCTTAAGAACGGTGCGTCCGTGGTGGGTGCCCTCGAGGAGGGACTTGGATTCCTCGACAACGTCCGACAACGGAATCGTATTGGTCAGTGACTCAAGGATGGACCGGTCCAGCTTGCGTGCGAGGAGCTGCCAAGCGTTCTGGCGGTAGTGGAGCGGGGCGTCGACAGAGTTAACGCCGGCGAGGTGCACGTTGCGCAGAATGAACGGCAAGACGGTGGTGGGCAGGTCCGGGCCGGCGGCCATACCGGTGGAGGCGACGGTGCCGCCCCACACAGTGCGGGACAATACATTGGCCAGGACGTGGGAGCCGGAGGTATCAACCGCACCGGCATACGTTGCCTTCTGCAAGGGTTTTCCGGCCTCAGTAAATTCGGCGCGGTCCACAATGGTGTGGGCGCCTAGCTCGTGGAGGTACTGGGAGTAGTCATCCGGGCGGCCGGTCATCGCGTGAACCTCGTAGCCAGCATTGGAGAGGAGGTTCACAGCGATGGAGCCTACGCCACCGGTGGCGCCGGTGACCAAAACTGGACCATCGGGTAGCCCGCGCAGAGAATTAACGCATAGGGCGGCAGTGTAGCCCGCGGTGCCAACAGCGGCCGCCTGCTCTGCGGTGAAGTCCGCGGGCAGGGCGACGGTTGCCTGGGAATTCACGCGCTGCTTCGGGGTGTAGCCACCGTGGCGGAACTCGCCCAAGCCATCACCGAAGGAAGCTACCAAGGTGCCAACTGGGAGGCGTTCCACGTTGGACTCGGCAACGGTACCGACCACGTCGATGCCCGGAACCAACGGGCTGGTGCGCATGACACCACGATCGCCGGCAATTGCCATGGCGTCTTTGTAGTTCAGCGAAGAATAAGACACATCGACGGTAAGGTCGCCCTCGCCGAGGAACTCTCCCTCTTCAAAGGAGGTCGTGACGGATTTATCATCGTTGCGAGTAACTAGTAGAGTGCTCATGCTCACCATAGTACGTTAAATGTGATGCAGTGATTTAACAGCGAATCTCACGGGGATTTTTCAGGCTCGCTTGTTAACTTGAAGGACATGACGATGACCACGATGTCCGCCCGCACCTCGCGCCAGATTGGTGCGCGTGGACTGCCTGCTAAGCGCACGCTGTGGCGCAGTGCAGCGGTAGCCTGCGTGGTTGTCATGGTGGCTATCGCAGTAGCTACGGTGGGCAAGCCCTTCATAGATATCCCCGGTGTGGTTGATGCGTCTGCGCACGCACGCCGCAGCCTCGATCTGCAGATGTTTAATGGGTTTAATAACCCTCATCCGTGGTGGGGTCCGTGGACCAATACCTTTGGCAATATAGCGCTGTTTATGCCGCTCGGTGCGTGCTTGGTAGTAATGGGTCACAATTCGCGGCGCATCCGCTTTGGCCTCGGTGGAACCATCCTTCTGGCAATGGCGCTCAGCCTAGGTATCGAAATTACCCAATACGTATTCTCGCTGGGATTTAGCGACGTAGACGACTTGGTCTTCAATACCCTCGGCGCATCCTTGGGTGCGTTCCTGCTAAGCCGGAGCAGTTTTAAGGCGCAGCTGCGAGCTGTGCGCTTCATCGGCTGGACTGCGGCGGCGGGCCTGGGTGCTCTCGCTGCCGTAATCTTGGCCGGAGTGATTGTTTAGCGCCCTAGGGTGACTCGGTGTCCGAAGTTGAACATATCGAGGGAATCACCCTTCTCTAGGCCCTCAAACATCCCTGCGGGATTGGACGGAACCATGCCGGTGACTTGCGATACGCCGTAGTGTTCAAGCAGTACAGGGGCTAGGGGAGTTGATGGGCCTAGGACGACATTGAAGGACTCGCGGGAGAGCTCGAGCAGGCGGGGAGCGGTTTTATTGACAAAGGCAGAGCCGGTAATAAAGACATAATCGCACTCGGGCAGGATGTATTCGGCGGCGGAATCTGGATAGTCGCCCTCATTGAGCGAGCGCTCCAACATATAAAAATCCGCAGCCTGGTTGAGTGTCTTGGGTGCAAAAGGGAAGTGGCCAATGACCGCGACCTTCTTCCCCGCGACGGCGTTGCGGAAGGGATCAAAGAAGTGGGGCCAGGGGGAGTCGGCAAGCGTAAAACCATGCTCATCGGCTACAGAAGGCGTGGCGTAGTAGGAATTTAGCGCAGCCATGCCGAAGGAAGCCTCCGAAAAATTCCAGCTCTTGGCCAGCTGGGCGATGGCGCGAAGAGGAACCCCAGAGTACTCGGCGCGCATCTGGGCCGGGCGGGAGGTGGCAGACATGGTCATGGCCATGCCGCAGCTAGGACTTTCGGTGTATACCCGGGTCCACCGCGGTCCTTGGGCGGCGCGGGAGACCACTATGTCACGGGGAATGGCATCGATGAGGTCATCGTAGAGATCCCAGGCAGACATGCATAAACCAGCTTTCCCAAATTGTGTCGCACTCTTTGTGTGAAGGCAGTGTAGTCGAATTAGCTGGGACTAACCTATAGCTTTAGTCACATATATTCGCTACATCGAGCGCGGTCTGCTTGGCAAAGGGGCTTACCCCGGTAATGGTTGCGGATCCGGGTCCGGTCCACGTGCCGTAACCCACGAGGAAGAGGCCGTCGACGGTGGGGGAGGTGCTATCAAGGAGCCCGCGGATGGGCCGGAGGGCGGGCCGGAAACCGGTGCACCAGATGAGGTGGTCTGCGGTGACTTCAGCAAGCGAAGAAAACATAGGGGTGGCCTGCAAGAGTCCGGAATCCCGTGCGCGTAGAACCGGCGGAACCATCACAATATCGCCCAGGTTGGAATCCGCGCCGGGGTCTGGTTCGCCGCGGAGCATGGCGTTGAGGCGGGCGCGATTGCGCTGAAAGAGCACTCGGCCGTCAACGTCGTCGGGCATCCACCGCGGGGAGTTGCGGGTATACCAGGTGGTTTCCACACCGGAGAGTAGGAGCTCGGCTGCGATTTGGGCACCGGAATTGGCCGCGCCGACGACCGCCACGGTAGATCCGGCGAAGTCCGCGGGGCCTGGATAGAAGGCGGAATGCCATTGCCTCCCGTCAAAAGTACCGGGGTAGTAGGGGATAAAGGGAGCGGACCACGTGCCCGTGGCCGCCACGACCGTGCGTGCTGTCAGATGCTCTTCGCCGGCGAAGACGTGGAAGCACGCGCCGTCATGGGTTACCTCATCCACTGTGACCGGCCGACGAATGGGCAGTTCATAGCGCTTCTCATAACGCGCAAAGTAATCAATAACGTGGCTAGCTGGCGGAAAGCCTTCATAGTGGGGCATGGGCCATCCCGGCAGGTTGGAGGAGGCAGAATTGCTAAAGAGCGTGAGCGAGGGCCAGGTATGGCGCCAGGCCGCGCCGGGCCCGGGCTCAGCGTCTAGAATGACAAAATCCAGGCCCTTTTTGCGCAGATAGTAGCCCACCGCAAGACCCGCCTGGCCGGCACCAATGACTATGCAGTCCAGCATCAGATGAGCTTCCTCTCCCGCGCCACGGTCACCGCGGCGGTGCGAGTTTCCACACCCAATTTCTGAAAGATATGGATGAGGTGGGTTTTGACCGTGGCCTCAGAGATAAAGAGTTGCTTGGCCAGCTCCTTATTGGAGGAACCGGTAGACAACGCCCGGAGGATTTCTAGCTCGCGGGCGGACAGCGATTCGTGCGGCCGGCCCACGCGCTGGGCTAGGAGGTCTACTACCTCCGGTGCCAAGGTGCGGCGGTGCGCGGCGGTATTGAGCACGGCCTCGTGCAGCGCCTGCTCGGGGGAATCTTTAAGCAGATAGCCCATCGCGCCGGCCTCTACGGCGGCAAGGATATCGGCCTGCGTGTCATAGGTGGTGAGGATGAGTACCGGTGGGCCGCCGGCCTCCACTACCCGCTTGGTGGCCGCGATGCCATCCATGCCAGGCATCTGGATATCGCAGACCACGGCGTCTACCTGTGGGGCGTCGTCAGTAAAGAGCTTATCCACATCCGCGCCGGTAGAGCCTTCCATGACAACCTCGACATCGGAGAAGGTATTGAGGATGGCACGCAGGCCGGCGCGGACCACGGGGTGATCATCAATCAGCATGACATTAACCATTGCTTTTCTCCTTCAGCGGGATACGGACGGCCAGGGCGGTACCTTCGCCGGATTCCAGGTTCATGGTGCCGCCCACAGCTTCCACGCGGCCGCGGATGCCGCTGAGCCCAAAACCATGGTCCCTGCCGCTGGGGCGAGGGGAGGCGGATAGTCCGCATCCATTATCAACGACGTCCAAGGTCACCGCATCCTCAAAGAGACCGAGCGTGACCACGGCGCGCGAGGCGTGGGCATGTTTGATGACGTTATTGAGCCCTTCCTGCGCAGCACGTATGATGACCTCTTTGATGCGTCCGGGCACCTTGCCACTTCCAGATACCACCAGCTCAAAGGCGGTCTCTTCCCCCAAGGCTTTCACGCGGCTGCGCATCTGGGACAGCAGGGAACTAAGTTGGGTTTCCAGTCGCTCATCCGGGCCGGCTAGTTCGCGGACAAAGCGGCGGGCCTCAGCCAGGTTTTCGCTCGCGACGTCTTCAATAACCGCCAGTTGCTCCTCTTTGGTCGCTGGATCGTCGGTACCGCGGGCCGCGCGGGAGAGCAACAAGATGGAGCTGAGGCCTTGCGCGACGGTGTCATGGATCTCGCGAGAGAGGCGCTCACGCTCCTCTAGCCGGCCGGCTTGGTGCTCGCTGGCGGCCAGTTCGGCTTGGGTTTCGCGCAGCTGCTTGGCTATGTCCCTGTGGTGCGCCGCCTCTGCCTGCAGACGCCGCTGGATGAAAAAGACCGTGGCTGCAAAGGCGGTACCGATAAGTGGTCCCACGGCCGCAGCGATGGACCAGCCCTCGGGGTGCAGCCAGGCGGGAATAAAGGCGGCCGCTGCCCACAGCGCGGCGATGGAGACTAACCCAGGCACGGTGGGCAAAGCGCGCAAAAAGACAAAAATAAGCGGGAATTCCAACCACATGAAATCTTGCGCATGGACCATCAGACCCAGCCACAGGAGGCATAGCCCACCCAGCCATAACCATGTGGGCAGCCAACGCTGTGCGGCATAGACCACGGCGAGGGTGATGGCTAAGCCGATTACCCGGGCGTCGAGCCGGTCATCCACATAGGCGCGCGCCACGCCGAAGACCAGCAGAAACGCGAACATGGCGTGCAGGCCATAGACCCATAATTTCTGTCCTTTAAACACAACCACCCAGGATATCTGCGTACGGGTGGACCGTGAATCAACCACTTGGTTGACTCGAGGTTCAGCGAGCTGGCCGATTACTTCTGACCTGCATAAAGCGAATATAGAACTATGTTCCTAGCAATCAGAGAAATCACCACAGCGCGCGGCCGTTTCGCGCTCATCGGCGGCACGGTTGCGCTCATTACCCTTCTGCTCGTGATGCTCTCCGGTCTGACGGAGGGCCTGTCCAAGCAAAATACTTCCGCGTTGGAGTCCCTGGAAAAGGAATACCCATATATCTCCTTCTCCACCGAGGAACCCTCCTTTAGTGAATCCGAGATGCACGCCGGCGATATCGCCAGCGACGGCATTCCGCTCGGCGTAGCGCAGACCAAGCTGGAGGGGCACGGCGGCGTTGCCGTCCTCAGCCTGCCGGCCGGCACCCAGGTTCCGGGTACCGATAAGACCATCCCGGAGCAGGGCGTGCTCTTGCCAGAGTCCATCGACGCGACCGATACCGTCACCCTAGGTAGCGCCGATTTTTCGGTGGAGGACACCATCCCAGAGACGATGTATGCACATTCCGAGGTGGTATGGGCATCTACCGAAACCTGGCAGCGCATCAGCCACGCTCCGCAGGGCGTGATTGGTACGGCAGCGCTATATAAACAAGAGGTTCCTGGCTCCGTGAAGGTGTCCAAGTCTTTTTCCGGCTTGGCGGCCTATCAGTCTGAGCGCGGCTCGCTGCTAACCATGCAGGGTTTCCTGTACGGAATCTCCGCGCTGGTCACCGTCGCTTTCCTGACCGTATGGACCATCCAGCGCACCCGTGACCTGTCCATCTTGCGCGCGCTCGGCGCTACCGTGCGTTACCTCTTGCGCGATGCCCTGGCACAAGCCGCCATCATCTTGGCCGCCGGCACTATTGCGGGCGCCGTCGTTGGTTGGGTGCTCGGCGCGCTTGCTTCCGGCACCGTGCCCTTTGATGTTTCCCTGCGCACCATCGCCGTTCCCGCGGTTGGCATCTGGGCTCTCGGCATGGCCGGTGCCCTTATTGCTACCCGCCGCGTAGCTAAAGCCAACCCACTCGATGCCCTTGGAGGAAATGCTTAACATGTCCACCATTCTTGATATCCGCAACGCCACCGTGACCTACCAGGACGGTGAGACCACGACTACTGCGCTTGCCGAAGCCTCCCTCATCGCCGAATCCAATACGCTTACCGCCATCGTGGGTGAGTCAGGGTCCGGCAAGTCCACGCTGCTGTCCGTAGCCGCAGGCCTCATCACGCCGGACTCCGGGTCCGTGCACGTGGACGGTACCCGCTCCATCATTTTCCAACAGGCCAACCTGCTGTCCTCGCTCAATGTGCGCGACCAATTGGTGATTATGGACCATATCGCCGGCCGTAAGCTGCGCCCGCAGCACGCCGATGAGCTATTGGAGTTTGTTGGCCTAGAGGGGATGGGAAACCGCCGTATGGGCCAGTTGTCCGGTGGCCAGCGCCAGCGTGTCAATATCGCCCGGGCGCTGATGGAGCAGCCAGACCTGCTCTTGGCCGATGAGCCTACCTCTGCGCTTGATTCCCATCTCTCGCAGGAGATCATCCGTCTTTTGCGTGATGTCACCCAAGAAATGCAGACCGCCACCGTGCTAGTGACCCATGATCGCTCCTTGCTGAATTTTGCTGACCGCGTGGTAGAGGTCAAGGACGGTCACGTTTCTGAACAGGAGAAGGTTTCCGTGCTCAGCTAGCGTTGCATGGCGAGCAGCCGTGCGATTGCCTGCGGCACGGCTGCGGCAATCTGGGAGGCGGAGCAAATCCCAAAGCCGTCCGGGGTGTGGGCGGCAATGGCGGCAGCATGCTGGTGTATGGCCGCGGCATGGAGGATTTCCAGAATGATCGTCTCCGCACTTACTTCAGCGATATCCAATTGCGCGAGCGTGGCGCCGAGGATGCCAGAGAGCACGTCACCAGAACCGGCGGTGGCTGCGTAAGAATGCCCAGCGTTCATGCCGTAAATTTTCTGGCCTGGGGCCGTGACCGTGGTGATCCGGCCCTTGTGCAGGATGAAGCAGTCGAGCGCGTCGGAAAGCTCGCGCAGGTGCACCCCGAGTCCCTTCGAAAGATCAAGTTCGCGGCCGAGAGTTGCCGCGTAGAGCCGCTCAAATTCCCCGGCATGCGGGGTCAGGACGGCGCAGGGATGATCGCGTACGAGTTCGCGCAGATCCCCACAGGTAGAAAGTATGGTCAGCGCATCGGCGTCGATAATCGTGGGCAGTCTGCGTTCTAGCACGGCGCGCAATTCGGCGGCCGCCTCCGGTCCGGTGCCTCGCCCTGGGCCTACGACCCAGGCTTGGGCGTGGACTTTTTCTTGGGCGCTGGCATGGGGCACTACCTCCGGCAGGCTCGTGACCACGGAGTCATTGCCCACGACGCGAACCATGGACGGCGTGGCGCGCACCGCGCCTGTGGCGGCGAGAATGCCCGCGCCGGGAAAGGTGTTGCTGCCAGCACATACCGCGGTCACCCCGCCGGTGTATTTGGTGCTTTGAGCCCCCGGAGTCGGATCCAGAATCGGGCCCGTGCAGCCCACCGCCTTCGGGGCGGTAACTAGGCCTTGTTCTCCGGAAAGCACCGGCTCAGTCGGCCACTGGTAGGGCAGGGGGATAGTGGGTTCATTGGCGATATAGCCCACCGGCTCCGCGGTAGCGGAAAGCTCTTCTGCAAAGGAGCGCGGGGCGCCGGGCAGGAGCAGATCGCAGAGCACCACCGCACCGCATGCCGGGGCAAAGATATGTCCGGCACGGGCCCAGCCAAAGCTAATGGTCACGTCTGCCTCTACGGCATCGGCTGCGGCTACGCCGGTATCGGCGTTAATTCCCGAAGGAATGTCCACAGCTAATACCGGCACCCCACGCTTCTTGGCCTCGGTATAGGCCCTCAGTGGGGCACCGGAAAGGCCGCGGGTGGAGGCGAGGCCGGCGACGGCGTCGATAAGCAGATCGGCGTTTCCTAGGTCGTGCGCTATGGTTCCGCCGGCCGTGGCAAATGCGTCTAGCGCGGGTTCGTGTGCGGCATCCGCCGCGAGGATAGCCACTACTGAATAGCCTTCCTCCGCCAAGAAAACGCCAGCATAGAGGCCATCGCCGCCGTTGCCGCCTGGCCCGACAAGGATAGTTACGCGCCGATAAGAGCCGAGCATGTTCGCGGCCGTGGCCGCCACGCCTCGTGCGGCCAAGCGCATGAGCTCATCGTCAAAGTTCTGCTGGGCTAGAAGGGAACGCTCTGCCGCGCGAACGGCGGCAACGCTATAGGCATGTCGCATATTCGCCAGGATAGGCCTTTAAGGAGCCGGTTGGCAGGTTGGACACCAAAATAGGTTGCGTCCCTCCATGACCTTTTCTGCCACCGGGGTGCCGCAGATATAGCAAGGTAGGCCGGCGCGGCGATAGACGTAGACCTCGCCGCCGTGGTCATCCTTGCGCGGTTCGCGGCCCATGGCCTCGGGGGAGTGCTCGGGCCGCACGGTATCGATGCGGCCGTGCTCCACTCCGTATTCCATGAGATCCACCAAGTCCGCCCACGTGGCGTCAAAGGTTTCACGGGAAACGTCCCGGCCCGGGAGGAAAGGGGAGAGGCCGTGACGAAAGAGGGTCTCGGCCCGGTAGATATTGCCCACGCCGGCATAAAGGTGCTGATCCATCATGAGGGAGCCGATGCTGCGGCGCGATTTATGCACTTTGGCCCAGAGTGCCTCCACATCGGCGTCCGCGCGCAGCGGGTCTTGGCCTACCTTGGCTAGCTGTGCGCGGAACTCCTCTTCAGTGAGCAGGCGGCAAAACTGCGGCCCGCGCAGGTTAGCGGCCTCGGCGCCATTATCAATGCGCACCCGGATCTGTCCGCCTACTTCCTCGCGGGGCTCGAAGCGCAGCTTGCCAATCAGGCCTAAGTGAATATAGAGGATATGGCGCGGATCCTGGGCGCTAAAGTGTACGAAAAGGTGCTTGCCGTAGGTCTCTGCCAGCTCGATACGCTCGCCATCGAGAAGCTCCGCCTCCGCTGCGAAGCGCCCCTGCGGGCTGGTCACGCGCAGCGGCATGCCGCGAAAATCGGCGTTGAATTTATTAGCTAGGCGGTGGATGACGTGACCTTCAGGCATAGAACTCAGTCTAACCGGGAAGAATTTTCGGCCAAACCTGCCGCTAACCAGCCCACTTATTCGGGAGGTGACAATAGCGTAAACTCGAAATGCGGAATGATTTAACTCAGGGGAAGGCTTTCAAATCATGACGCAAAAAATCGGCTTTGACCGCGAGAAATACATCGAGCTGCAGTCGAAGCACATCCACGCCCGCCGCGAGGAAATCGGCGGCAAACTCTACCTAGAGATGGGCGGCAAACTTTTTGACGATATGCATGCCTCCCGCGTGCTGCCCGGCTTCACCCCAGACAATAAAATCGCGATGCTGGAGCGCATCAAAGAGGACGTAGAGATCCTCATCTGCATCAACGCGAAAGATATCTCCCGCCAGAAGGTGCGCGCGGACCTGGGCATTCTTTATGAAGATGACCTGCTGCGCTTGGTGGACGTATTCCGCAGCCGCGGATTCTTGGTAGAAAACATCGTCATGACCCAGCTGGAGGAAGGCAACTCCCAAGCCGAAGCCTTCATCGACAAGGCAGAGCGCCTCGGACTCAAGGTGGCGCGCCACTGTGTTATCCCTGGTTACCCCACCAATACGGACCTCATCGTGTCCGATGAAGGTTTTGGCCGCAATGAGTTTGCGGAAACCTCCCGCGACCTCGTCGTGGTCACCGCGCCGGGCCCCGGCTCCGGCAAGCTGGCTACTGCGCTTTCGCAGGTCTACCACGAGCATCAGCGCGGCAATAACGCCGGATACGCCAAGTTTGAAACCTTCCCTATTTGGAATCTCCCCCTGGAACACCCCGTGAACCTGGCCTATGAGGCAGCCACGGTAGACCTCAATGATTCCAATATTATTGACCACTTCCACCTGTCCGCCCACGGCGAATCCACCGTGAATTACAACCGCGATGTGGAAGCGTTCCCGCTGCTGCGCACGCTTTTGGAAAAGCTCACCGGCACCACCCCGTACCAGTCTCCAACGGACATGGGCGTGAATATGGTCGGCTTCTGCATTACTGATGACGCCGTGTGCCGCGCCGCTGCCCAGCAAGAAATTATCCGCCGCTACTTCAAGGCGCAGGTGGAAGAGGCGCGTGCCGGCTTGGGCACCGAGCAGTCCGAGCGAGCCGCCGTCATCATGGCTAAGGCCGGCATCAAGGTTGAGGACCGCCCTGTGGTGGTGCCTGCTCGCCAGCGTGCGGAAGAAACCGGCGAGCCTGCCTCTGCTATGCAGCTGCACGACGGCACCATGATCACCGGCCGCACCTCGCCATTGCTGGGTTGTTCTGCAGCTATGCTGCTTAATGCGCTAAAGCACTTGGCGGGCATCGATGACGATATCCACCTGCTGTCGCCCGAGTCCATCGAGCCGATTCAAACGCTCAAGACCAAGCACCTGGGTTCCAAGAATCCACGCCTGCACACCGACGAGGTGCTGATCGCCTTGTCCGTGTCTGCGGCGAAGGATGACAATGCCCGCAAGGCGCTGGAGCAGATCAAGGAACTTGCTGGTTGCGACGTCCACACCACCACCATCCTGGGTTCTGTGGATGAGGGAATCTTCCGCAACCTTGGCGTGCTCGTGACCTCTGACCCAGTCTTTGCCCGCAAGAAGGCGCTGTACCAGAAGCGCTAGGTTCTGCGTAGTAGAGGGTCGGCCCTTTCAGCCCGTGCTGGAGGGGCCGCAGTCTTATAAAGAACAACTACAAGATTGGGGATCTACCCAGCTGCGGGCCTAAGATTGGGGCGTGACTATTGGCAAAGTTCTCCTGTATTACTGCTTTACCCCCATCGAAGATCCCACCGCAATCATGCTGTGGCAACGCACCCTGTGCGAGTCCCTGGGGCTCAAGGGGCGCATCCTCATTTCCGAGCACGGCATCAACGGCACTGTTGGCGGCGATATGGAAGCCTGCAAGCGCTACGTCCGCCAGACCAAGGAATACCCCGGCTTTAAGCGCATGCAGTTCAAGTGGTCCGAGGGCGGAGCGGACGACTTCCCGCGGCTTTCGGTCAAGGTGCGCGATGAAATCGTGGCCTTTGGCGCGCCGGGCGAGCTGAAGGTGGATGAAAATGGTGTCGTCGGTGGCGGCGTGCATCTCAAGCCAGAAGAGGTTAATAAGCTGGTAGAAGAACGTGGCGAGGAGGTCGTCTTCTTTGATGGACGCAACGCCATGGAGGCAGAGATTGGCAAGTTTAAAAATGCCGTCGTGCCCGATGTGAAAACCACGCATGACTTCATCGAGGAAATTGAGTCCGGCAAGTACGACTGGATGAAAGATAAGCCGGTGGTGTCCTATTGCACCGGCGGTATTCGCTGCGAAATCCTGTCTTCGTTGATGAAGAATCGTGGTTTCAAAGAGGTCTACCAGATCGATGGCGGCATCGTGCGCTATGGCGAAAAGTACGGCAATGATGGCCTGTGGGAAGGCTCAATGTACGTCTTTGATAAGCGCATGCACCATGAGTTTGGCCAAGGACTCCAGGACCCAGGCTTTATCCAGCTGGGCCATTGCGTGCACTGTGGCAAAGGCACGAATACCTTCCACAATTGCATCAACGAAGATACCTGCCGCCAGCAGGTGCTTATATGTGATGACTGCATCCAGCACGTAGAAACCCAACACTGCGGCCGGCCAGATTGCGCCGAGGTAGCAGCAAAATTCGTCGACCAAGATTCCAAGGCTTGATTAGAAATTGCTAGGTACTTTAAAACAGGCGCGAGATCGCTAGATGCAGCGCCCAGCAGATGCTTTGCTTCGTCTTTGCGTGGGCTGAGTGTTAACCAAAGTATTAATAAGATTTTACTGCCATTTTACTTGCTGCATAGTATTTTCAAGTATGTTGATTTTTATAGGTCCAGCTTTGGCCGTTGCGCTGCAAAGATCGTACGCATCGGTGGCAGGCGGGCCTAAGGTTTTCACATTTGACTTGAGGAGTTTAGTTTATGCCCAATTTTAAGATGAAGGGGGGCGCGTTGCCGCGGCTGCACTCGTTGCCCTAGGTGCGATTTCTGTTGCAGTTCCGTCCGCCGTTGCGGCTGAACAAACTGATGAGACGGTGAACGCGGTTAATGATGCTGTTGGAAAAGAATTGCCTCCCGAGGTTGCTAAGCAATTGGATGAGTGGGCAGCATCTCAGAATCTTGATCTCGATGCCGAATTTGAAGAGGAACCTGTAACTACATCTACCGAGACTCAAAAGGCTCTTGCTGATAAGCACATTGTAATGTTCAACCGAGCAGGGGTTGAACCCCCACCGGGTTATGTGTATGACCCTTCAAAGGGAAATCTGAATGACTATTGTACGAATTCTCCCGATCAGTTCCCCGCTCCTGGCGACAATGCTGATTTCTCTGGCGCATGCGCAAAGCACGACATGTGCTACGGAGCCCATCAGGATCCCGGTGAGCGTGTGGGCTGCAATATTCAACTAAATAAGGACATGGTTCATATTTGCAAGAGCGTTTATCCAAATGCTGCCGATCCGCGTAGGGGAGGCTGTCTTTCTACTGCAGGAACCTATTTTGCTTTTGTGACTGCAGTTCATCCTAGCCAGTGGAACCCTACGATTTCGGGATAAGAGAAGCAAAGGAGAGTAACTATGGCAAGTGGAAACCTCCGTCCGCTTTGGCCTGAATTGGTGGCGGCCGTCTTAGGGGTGGCTCTCGTTCTTATGGCCCCAGTCAGAATCGGTTGGATCGGCACTGTGGTCATTATTCTATCTGCGGTTTCCGCAATTACCACGTTAATTCTCTCGAAACAGTCCGCGAAAGTTCAGTTGACAGGAATGATCATCGGCATCATTGCCATTGCAGTCGGTCTGTTAATCGGTTTAAAAAATGATGGGCAAACTGCGATCTTCTCGCCGGCCCTTGTTTGGGTATTTGGTGCGGGACTAGTGATGTCGACCCTTTGTACCTTGATAGCTCGAAAGTTGAAAGTTAATTCAAAGCAAACAGCTTAGGATTTTGAGTCTTTTCTCCGGCGGCCTCGTCTACCTATCGAACATAGTAGGCGGGGCCGCTCTCGTGCTTACTGACTGGGTGGTTAGGTGTTTGTAGAGGACAGTCGACTTAGAGAGTCAGTACCCATGACTGGTTACGGTCAACATGCAGTGCAAACGCAGTTGGCAGCCCAGCTAGCCAAGCAGGAGAGCTAGTCGCGCCCCGTTTCCTTGTAAAAGGAGTCCCACCACCACTGTTCCCAGGTGGCGGTGTGCGGGTTGCAGGGCGGATAGACGATGCCGGTAGGTGTGTATAGTTCGGTCACCGGGCTGATTCCGTGCAGCGAGTTGAGGAACCACAGGGGGCATGCGGTGGCGAGCTCCGGGGTGAGCGGTCTTGTTTCGGTCCGTATGCCTAGGGCCGCGGCGCGCTGGGTGACCTGGTGCAGCGTGATGCTGGGCAGCGCCGTCCCGGTGGGGAGGATAAGAGTCTCCTCCTCCCAGGCGACGAGCGCGCCGGTGGTGGTCTCCAGCATGGCACCGGAGGAATCCACAATGACGGTGTCATCGGCACCGTCGTCTTGGTATTCGGCGCGGTAGCGTGCCAGTGCCGGGAAATCGGGGCCCTTGACCAAAGGCTGCGAGCGCGGGTCGGGTGCCTGCGCATAGGTTAGCCGGGTGACTGGGCGTGCTGGGGGTGCGGGGCGAATATCAAGGCGCAGTTGTCCTGCAGCTAGCGAGATGCGGGGAAAAAGATCGCCGGGGGCGAAGCGCTGCAGCATCGCAGGCACGAACCCAGCGGGAAGCGGCCCCGCCACCGACTCGAAGCGCCGGAGGTGAAGGCGAAGGGCGCTTGAGTGGGCGTCGCCAAGCATCCGCCAAGAGTCCGCCACGTCAAAGGGGCCGGGGTGGGCTTGGCTTGGAATGAAGCTGCTTTCGTGCCAGAGGTAGGTGCTCATTGCCACGCTCCCAACACGGATTGGGCCTTGAGGTTGCGCTCCTCCAGCTCGGCGGCCGGATCCGAATCCAGGACGATGGCCCCGCCGGCGCCGATGGTGACCTCACCGGCCGCCCGCACGGCCGTGCGGATAACCACGCTGAGATCGGATTGACCGTCAAACCCCAGGTAGCCCACCACGCCGGAGTACACACCGCGCGGTCCCGTTTCGAGTTGGTCAATGATCTCGCAGGTGCGCAGCTTCGGCGCGCCCGTCATCGATCCGGGAGGAAAGGTGGCGCGGAGGGCATCGACCGCGGTGGCACTGGCGCGCAGTTGCCCGGTAATGGTGGAGACCAACTGATGGACGGTGGCATAGCTTTCTACCTGCATCAACTTTGGCACGCGCACGGTACCGGGCTCGCATACCCGGGAGAGATCGTTGCGCAGTAGGTCAACGATCATGAGATTTTCGGCCCGTGTCTTCGGGTCCGTGGTCAGCAGCGCGGGATCCTGGTCGGCCGAGATAGTGCCCTTAATCGGCTTGGCCTCTACCTCACGGCCGCGCACGGTGAGGAAGCGCTCGGGCGAGGCGCTGCAGACCTCCACACCATCGAAGACGAGGTGCGCGGCGTAGGGAGAGGGATTGTGCGAGCGCAGTTGGGGATAGAGCTCGCCCTCGGCCGCGGCCGTGTAGGTATCGGTCAGGCAGACTTCGTAGCTCTCGCCGGCGTGCAGGAATTCTTGGGCGCGCTTAATCCGCTCTAGGTAGCCAGGGCTGCGCCAAGAGCCCGCGCTTAGCGACGCCCCACCGTCCTCCCCTCTGGACCGTGGTTCCTCTGCGGCCAAGGCGGCTTCCAGACGGTTCAGCAATTGCTCGGCGCCGTCACCGGCAAGGCAGCACAGGTGCGCTATTTCTGCCTGGTGGTCATAGACTAGGAAGGATTGCGGCCGCACAAAATAGGCATCTGGGTAAGGAGAGCGGTGGCGTAGCTCAACGGGCAGGGTGAGCTGGGCGCATTCGTAGCCTAGGTACCCGATGACCCCGCCGGTAAACGGGAGGGCCGGTGCGTCGATGATGCGGGTGGCGAGCTCGCGGTCGAGGAGGGTGAGGATATCGGGGGCGTCGCCAAGCTGGTAGCGGAAAGAGCGACTCAACGCTCCCGCGGTATCGCCGAGGATGGAATAGCGCCTGCGGGGATCCGCGGAGTCGAGGAAGAAGGCATCGTTGCCCTCGGCGCGCAGGGCGGCAAAGACCCGTGGGCAGTCCACCGAGCCGGGCACCTCGCGGTGGAGCAGGCGGAATCCGCCCAGAAAATTGCGCATGATGTCCCGGCCGTATTGCGTGAGCACTGACTCGGGGTGGAATTGCACGCCCCAGTGCGGCAATCCATCCACCTTGAGCGCTTGGATGACGCCGTCTTCGCTGCGGGCGTGGACGGTGATGCCGGGGGCCTCCTCTATGTGCAGGGAGTGGTAGCGCACCACTTCGAAGCCTTGCGGGATTCCGGCAAAGATGCCTTTGCCCGAGTGACGGATGGTGGAGACGAAACCGTGGCGCGGCTGCGGCGCCGGCGACACCTGGGCGCCGGCTAGCAGGCCTAGCCCCTGGTGGCCGAGGCATACGCCCAGCACCGGAATCTCGGCCGCGGCCGCGGCGGCGATAATGCCCCGGGCAGCACCGAAATCTTCTTCGCGTTCCGGCGTGCCCGGGCCAGGAGAGATCACTACGTGGGAAAATTCGCCCGCACGGACGCGCTCGGCCAGCCCTTCCGCTTCACCGGCGGCGACGACGAGTGGTTCGCGTCCGGCTACCTCCGCGATGAGGTGGGCAAGGTTGAAGGTATAAGAATCGTAATTATCAAGCAGGAGGATCATAGGGAGGCGGAAAGTTTCTACGCGGCGGCCGAATCCATGAGGAACAGCTGGATATCGGTAATGGTCCACAGCATGAAATTGCAGGCCATTACCCAGAAAATGGCCATCCAACTGCGCCACCGCAGATAGCGGTGCAGCTTGCGCACCATGATGATGGCGCAGCCGATCATGCCGAAGAACGGAATGATCGGGGTGGTCAGGCTAAAGAAGGTGCGCTGCCCGTCGGTGCAGAGCCACGTGGCGGTGCCGTCCTCGCACAAGGGGCCGCCGGAGAGCCGGGTGACGAGCGCAACTGCGAAACCATAAAGCGCGGAGAGAACGAGAACGCCGATCATGTACCAGACGGCCTGGCGGGTGGAGCGGCGGTTAGCAGCGGCAATCTCTAAAGGGTCCGGCTCATCGGCCAGCTCATCAAAGCTCCGCGGTTCCGGGCGGCGCAGATTGGCATAGTCCGCATCGGAGGTCAGATCGTTTTCGGGATGCTCTGGTCGCAGGCTCATGCCCCAATCCTAACCACAGGCAGGGTGGACCAAGATAGGCACCCGAATATGCGGCAGCAGCTCCGTGGCGGTAGATCCCAAGAACACGCGGGCGATGGGGCCTTGCGGGGTGGAGGACATGAGCATGAGATCGCCCTTCTTCCACTTGAGCGAATCCACCGCGCCGCCCCAGCCCGCGCCGGAACCAATCTCAGAGGCGACATCCAGCTCGGGGAATTGCTCTTGGATGCAATCGCGGGCGCGGTCCAGCATGGCGAGGGAATCCTCGAGCCACTCGGCCGTCAGCTTAAGCGCCATATCGTGCTTATCCTTGGACGGCGTATTGAGCAGACCGTTTGCCGAGAAGGCAAGCAGGCGCAGCGGCAGGTTCCAGCGGTTCGCGAGCTCCGCCGCGGCGAGCATCTCATGATCTTCGCGCGGGCTGCGTTCGGTGATGGCAAAGTTGAAGCGGGTGACGCCGTGCTTGGACAGCTTCACCTTGCGGGGGACCAAGCCCAACGGTTGAGGAGAATAATGCAGCAAGGTATCGGCCGTAGAACCAGCAAAGAAACGGCCCTTCGGCGCCGCCTGGTTGGGGCCTAAGATGATGAGGTCTGCCTCGAACTTCTTGGCCATCTCCGTCAGCAGATGGGGGCGCGAAGGCCCGTCGACCAAGAGGGAAGGCTTGTCATCCCAGCAGCTACGCGGCACGCCGGCTTCATCGAGGGCGGCATGAGTAGCGGCCGCGCAGGCCTCCTTTTGTGCTTTAAACCATTTCTTATATTTTCCGCCCAGCTTGCTGAGGGAGGTAGTAGTCCACGGCTGGAACACGGTAGAGATGACCCGTACCTGGGTAGTGGCGGTACGGGAAAGCCACGCGGCACAATCTAGAGCCTCGGTGCCGGAGGAAGAAGGGCTCCAAGAAATAAGAATGCGAAGGGGTTTATCGGCCGAGCCCTTGTTCAAGGCTGGCAGATGCCCATCGGAAGAATCAGTTGCCATACGGAGTGAACTAGTGAGAGATTACGGTTTTCGTTTTCTCAATTATCACGTTAAGCCCAAGAAAACTGAAATCACCGCGGGCACAACTAGCGCTGTTCGTCGTTCATTGTGGGGCGATAGACATCAGCGAGCTTGGAGATGACGGTGGCAACGTCGTTCGCGGTCTCCAAATCCTTCGGCTCGAGCCACCGCATGATTTCTGCTAGGGCGGAAGCGCGCTGCTGCGAGACGATGGCTAGTTCGGATTCGCCTAGTTGCGTCAGCGCTACCAAGACGCCGCGGCGGTCCTCTTCATCGCGGTGGCGTTCCACGTAGCCGCGGCGCTCTAGCTGGTAGAGCGCGTTGGAGGCGGTGGGCATGCGGATAAGCTCTGCCTGCGCGATGGTGGAAACGCGCGACGGTCCGCGCATACGCAGCTGGTTCATGATGGACACCTGGGAGGTGGTCAGTGAAGAGCCCTCCGCCGTGCGCTGGAAAATAAGAATGAGCTTATTGAGCGACGGCTGGATGGAACGCGCGACCTCGACGGCATCCTCGTACGTAGACGGGGATTGAGCGGGGCCCTTCTCCTCATGTTGCTGCGTCATAAAAAACGATTGTATAGCCCGTTTTCCCTGCGCGGTAGTTCGGAAGTTAAAAAATTAGTTTCCGGCAATAAAGTCTTCTAACTCGGCGCGCGCCACGTCATCAGCCTTTTGTACCGGCGGGGATTTCATCAAGTAGGACGAGGCAGCCAGTACCGGGCCCGCCACCCCGCGGTCGAGGGCAATCTTGGCGGCACGCACCGCATCAATGATGATGCCGGCGGAGTTAGGCGAGTCCCAGACCTCCAGTTTGTACTCCAAGTTCAGAGGTACTTCGCCAAAGGCAGAGCCTTCCAAGCGGACATAGGCCCATTTGCGATCATCGAGCCATTCCACGTAATCGGAAGGCCCGATGTGGACGTTGCGGTCCTCCCGCTTGCCGGCGATGGGCGAGTTGTGCAGGTTAGAGGTTACGGCCTGCGTCTTGGAGATCTTTTTGGATTCGAGGCGCTCGCGCTCGAGCATATTCTTAAAGTCCATATTGCCGCCCACATTGAGCTGCATGGTGCGCTCCAAGCGCACGCCGCGGTCTTCAAAGAGCTTCGCCATGACGCGGTGAGTAATGGTGGCGCCCACCTGGGACTTAATATCATCGCCCACGATGGGCAGCCCGGCGTCTTCGAACTTCTTCGCCCATACCGGATCAGAGGCAATAAAGACCGGCAAGGCATTGACAAAGGCGCAGCCGGCGTCGATGGCCGCCTGGGCGTAGAACTTATCCGCTTCTTCAGAGCCCACCGGCAGGTAGGAGACTACGACGTCGGCGCCGGACTGGCGGAGTATGGCGGGGACGTCGGCAAGCGGGGCTTCCGATTCCGCGATGGATTCTTGGTAGTACCGGCCGAGGCCGTCCAGGGTAGGACCGCGCTGCACGGTAACGCCCAGCTCAGGGACGTCGGTAATGGAAATGGTGCAGTTGCGGGAGCTGCGCGTAGCCTCCGCTAGGTCCTTGCCTACCTTGTCCGCATCCACGTCGAAGGCGGCAACGAATTCCACATCGCCTACGTGGTACGGGCCAAACTGGGCGTGCATCAAACCGGGAATATCTGCATCGGCCGCGGCGTTGCGATAAAACTCCACGCCTTCAATGAGGGACGTGGCGCAGTTGCCGACGCCCACGATGGCGACCTTTACTTTTTCGGACACGGTCTACTCCTTTAACTCCATGAGTTGTGGCTGTCAGTGACTGCGCAAGAGTAAGCCGAAAACTATGCCCTACGGTGGCATAACGCCATGTGGATCGATCAAGAAGAGGTAATTAGGATGATCCGGGTGAATTCCGTTGCCTATAAGCACGTGCTCTCCCACGAGTGGGAGCGCGCCCACCACCTGCGCGAATTTCGCGCCGGGCAGCTCACGCGGGAGGACGTGTGCGATGCCGATTTTTTGCTGCGCGCCGCAGCTGAGCACCATGGGCGCACCATGGATAAGGAATGCCCCGTGTGCGGCGAGCCTTTGCGGCTCACGCGCTGGGTCTATGGCGAGAACCTCGGCCGCCGCGCCGGAAGCGCCCGCAGTGAGAAAGAAATAGCGGAGTTTGTGGCCGAGGGCTTGGAGTTTACGGTGCACGAGGTGGAGGTATGCCGCCAGTGCCGGTGGAACCACTTGTTGCGTTCTGCTACTGCATTTAACGCGTGTTAGTTTCCAGCGCACCGCCCTAGGCAGTAAGCTGCAATTATTTAGTTTGTGATCAGGGATGAATGAGGACACGAATCAGTGACCGAGAAGGAATCTACCGGCAAGTCCACTAAGGTGGCTCGCCCCAGCAAAAAGCAGGCGACAAAGAAGCGCCGCATTTGGCCGTGGGTCGTTTTGACGTTCCTACTGGTCTTTGTGGCATTGCCCGCAGGACTTTTTGCTTACGCATACTCGCAATACACCGTTCCGGAGCCCAAGGACCTGGCCAATAACCAGGTCTCCACCATCTACGCGGGTGATAATCAGACCGAGCTCGCCCGCCTGGTGCCGCCGGAAGGCAACCGCACCCACGTGACGCTGGATGAAATCCCGGAATACGTGCAGGACTCCGTGCTGGCCGCGGAGGACCGTGACTTCTGGGATAACTCCGGCTTCTCCTTCACCGGCCTCGGCCGAGCCGTGGTGGGTAAGGTAACCGGCAATGAAGACGCTGGCGGCGGTTCCACCATTACCCAGCAGTATGTGAAAAACACGCTGGTGGGCAACGAATACTCCTACGTGCGCAAGATTCGCGAGCTCATCTACTCGGTGAAGATGACCAATGAGTGGGATAAGAAGGATATTCTCAATGCCTACCTCAACACCGTGTACTTCGGCCGCAATGCCTACGGCATCCAGGCGGCGTCCAACGCCTACTTTGATAAGGACGCCAAGGATCTCACTGCGGAGGAAGGCGCCATGCTCGCCGGTCTCATTCAGTCCCCGTCCGGCCTCGACCCGCGTGTGAACCAGGAGGGCTCCGAGGACCGTTGGAACTACGTTCTTGACGGCCTGGTGGGAATGGGTGACCTCACCCAGGAACAGCGCGATGGCATGGTCTTCCCAGAGACCCGCGACCCAGCTGAGTACTCCGCCTACACCGAGGCGCCCGGCGCCAATGGCCACATCAAGGATCAGGTCATCCGCGAATTGGAAGAGGTAGGCATTACCGAAAATGAGGTGTCGACCGGCGGCCTGCGCATCACCACCACCATCGACATGAATGTGCAGAACAACACCATTCAGGCAGTCGATGACCAGATGGCTCCGCTGCAAGAGGATGCGCGTGCGGCTTCCGTGACCATTGATCCGAAGACCGGTGCGGTCCGCGGATACTTTGGCGGCCACGATTCCAATGGCTGGGACTACGCCAACTCCCCGCTGCAAACCGGTTCTACTTTCAAGATCATGACCCTTGCGGCCGCCCTGCAGCAGGGCATCAGCCTAGATACCAATTACTCGTCCGCTCCGTACCAGCTGCCCGGCTGGGATGTTGTCAACAACGACATGGGCGGCGGCTGCGGCGTATGCAACCTGCGCGAGGCTACTAAGCAATCCCTGAATACCTCCTTCCTTCGCCTGCAGGCCGACCTCAAGAACGGCACCCAGGACACCGCGGACATGGCCCACGCCCTTGGCGTGGCTAAGTCCCTGCCGGGCATTGAAAAGACGCTGACGGAAAAGGGCAAGCAGCCATTCGAAGGCATCGTATTGGGCCAGTACCAGTCCCGCCCGCTCGATATGGCCACTGCCATGTCCACCCTGGCCAACCAGGGCGTATGGCATAACCCGCACTTTGTGCAGCGCGTGGAAAACGCTGCCGGCGAAGTGCTGTACGAGCACCCCGAAGACGGCGGCGAGCGCCGCGTTTCGTCCAACGTTGCCAACAACGTCCTCGAAGCCATGGAGCCGGTGGCAGCATGGTCTAATGGCGCCCTAGCCGGTGGCCGTGTTTCCGCCGCCAAGACCGGTACCGCTCAGATGGGCGATACCGGAAATAACAAGGATGCCTGGATGGTCGGTGCCACCCCGCAGCTGGCTACCGCCGTGTGGGTAGGTACCGCGGATAATACCTCCGCCATCTTCGATCAGTACGGCGGCATCATGTACGGCGCGGGCGCGCCAACCAAGATTTGGAAGGCCGTGCTGGACAACTCCCTGGCCAACTTCGAATTCCAAAACTTCCCGGCTGCCTATCCGCTGGGATTCGGCAACATGGGCGCCGGAACGGCCGCTCCGGCCTATGACCCGAGCTGGGATAGCGGCGCTGGCGATACCCAGGACTACGAGGCCCCTGCCGAGCAAGCAGCTCCGGAAGAGGAGACCAAACCGGTTCAGCCGGAGAATAAGCCGGAGAGTCCGAAGCCTGCCCCGAAACCGCAACGCGGTAATGGCAATAGCGGCAATGGTGGCAATAGCGGTAATAGCAACCAGGCTCCGGCCCAGCCAGAGGCGCCGTCGTTGGATGACCTCATCGGCCCCGATAGCGACTTGGCAGATCTCCTAGGGTAGGCGGCAGTGACAGCGAATCCGCACCAGCGCATTCCCGCCTCCTCAGAACCCTTGGCCCGCGGGGTAATTGAATTCCTCGGCGGGCCAAGGGGCCGTTTTGCCGGTGTACGCCGCACCCAGTGGTGGACCCCGCTGCGCGCCATTATCGCCGTCGGCTGGGTTTTCCTGGCGTGCGGATTCCTCTCGAAGGCTAATTGCGCCGGCGGCACCCGCGGTGATGACGGGGTCATTAACCTAAATTGGGCAGGCAACCGCCAGTACACCTCTTTTTGCTATAACGACATCATCCCGCTCTACGGCGGCCGCGGCCTCGATGAAGGCGGCTTCCCCTATGCCTATTCTTGGCAAGAGGGTGACCTGACCCGCTATATGGAGTACCCAGTCCTCGCGGGCCTATTCCAGGGGTTGATGGGCTGGATTGCCCGCAATACGTACTCTCTGGTTGAGTGGGTTGGCATCCCGGAGGCCGGATGGTACTTCGGCCTGACCGCCTTGGTCATGGCGTGCATCTGGGTAGGCGTGCTCTACATGGTCTACCTGCTGGTGGGCAACCGCACCTGGGACACCATCCTCGTCGCCGCCAGCCCCCTTGTCATCATCCACGCCTTCAGCAACTGGGATATCCCCTCCATTGCCTTTGCCGTAGGTGCGCTCCTGGCCGCCGCGCGCAAGCGCCCTGCCGTAGCGGGTATCCTCATCGGCCTTGGCACCTCATTTAAGCTGTGGCCGCTCTTTCTCTTGGGGGCGTTCCTAGTCTTGGCGGTGCGCAATCGTCGCTGGCCGCAATTTTTCTACGCTTTGCTCGCCGCGGCCGTGACCTGGATTGTGGTCAACGCGCCGGTGGCCCTGAAGTATCCGGAGGCATGGCGCGAATTTTTCCGCCTCAACCAAGAGCGCGGTGCGGAGTGGACCACCATCTACTCGGTGCTTAGCCGCAATACTGGAATTAGCTTTAGCCCAGAGTTCCTCAATACCTTCAGCTTGGTAGCATTTTTGGCTCTCTGTGCGGCGATTGCGGTGCTGGGCCTGCGCAGCTCGCGGACCCCGCGCATGGCCGAGCTGGTTTACCTCATCGTGGCAGCCTTCTTACTATTCAACAAGGTATGGTCGCCCCAGTATTCTCTGTGGCTGGTAGTGCCCGCGGCCCTAGCCCTGCCACGTTGGCGCTTGGTCTTTAGCTGGGCGCTTGTCGACGCCCTCGTGTGGCCCTTACTCATGTGGCACATGCTGGGTACAGACAATAAGGGTATTCCGCACGAGCTGCTTGACGTTGCGATTATCTCCCGCGACGCCCTCATTATCGCCATGGCTGTCCTCGTCATTCGCCAGATGTGCGGAAAGACCCCGGATATGGTGCGCGATGCGCACGCCGGCCGCGACCCCTTGGCAGGAGCATTCGCATGATCATTACCTATATCGGAATGGCATCCATCTTCTTGGGATTCCTCTGCGTGATGGGGGCCTTCTGGCTCTTCCACAATCGTGAAGATCGCCGCGGGCCCGTCGTGCTGGGGCTTTTGGCCATTCTTTTCCTCACCATCATTCCGGCGACTGCTGCTGTGTTTTTCGCCGCAACGACCACTGGTTAGATTTCTTTTCCCCGGTCATTTGCGGTACTGTAGTGGGGTTGCTTGACGCAACGTACCCTCCTGCTGCATCCGCAAAGGTGATGCAGCCGAAAACTACTAGACCATAGGAGGTGATGAGGTCCGTGCGTCACTACGAAGTCATGATCATTCTGGATCCTAATCAGGATGAGCGCACCGTAACCCCGTCCCTGGATAAGTTCCTCGAAATCGTCCGCCAGGAAGGCGGCAAGGTTGAGAACCTTGATGTATGGGGCAAGCGCCGTCTTGCATACCCCATCAACAAGAAGGAAGAGGGCATTTATGCCGTCGTCAACCTGGAGTGCGAGCACACTTCGGTTGCCGAGCTCGACCGCCGTCTGAACCTGAACGACACCATCCTGCGTACCAAGGTTCTGCGCACCGACAGCAAGTAGCGGATACTGGGATCAAGCACAATCCACGTAACCGATAAGGAGTAAAGACATGGCACAGGGAGATACCAATATCACGGTGGTAGGCAACATCGTTGCTGACCCCGAGCTGCGCTTCACCCCGGCGGGTGCGGCAGTAGCTAACTTCCGCGTCGCCTCCACCCCTCGTCGCTATAACTCGCAGACGAATCAGTGGGAAGACGGCGAAGCTATGTTCCTGACCTGCAATGTATGGCGTCAGGCAGCGGAAAACGTTGCCGAGACCATGTCCAAGGGCATGCGCGTCATCGTTACCGGCCGCTTGAAGCAGCGTTCCTTCCAGACCCGTGAGGGTGATAACCGCACCGTATTCGAGATTGACGTCGACGAAGTCGGCCCGTCTCTGCGCTACGCCACCGCCCAGGTAAACCGCAATCCTCGTGAAGGCGGCAATAACTTTGGCGGCGGCGGCCAGCAGCGCTCGAATAACAATAACCAGGGCGGTTTTGGAGGCGGCCAGCAACAGCAGTCGCAGCAGAGTCAGGCTCCTTCTGAGGATCCGTGGAACTCCGCACCACCTGCAGGTGGTTTCGGAGGCGCTGATTCTGAACCTCCGTTCTAAGTCTGTCACCCGCAACTATTCAACTAACTCAATTGAAAGGCAGGGATCATGAAGCTGATCCTCACCGCTGCCGTTGAGAACCTCGGCGCCGCTGGCGAAATTGTTGAGGTTAAGGACGGCTACGGACGTAACTACCTGCTTCCTCGCGGCCTGGCCATCGTGGCTACCCGCGGCGCAGAGAAGCAGATTGAGGGCATCAAGCGTGCCCAGGAAGCTCGCGAGATTCGCGACCTGGATCACGCACGTGAGGTCCGCAACCAGCTCGAGCAGCTGACGGATGTCAAGGTAGAGGTTAAGACCTCCGAATCCGGTAAGCTCTTCGGTTCCGTTAAAGCAGAAGACATTGTCAACGCCGTCTCCAAGGCCGGTGGCCCCAAGCTGGATAAGCGCATCGTTGTGCTTCCTAAGGGCCTGGTCAAGAAGACCGGCAACTACCAGGTCGAGCTGAAGCTGCACGCTGATGTTATCGGCAAGGTGAACTTCTCGGTCGTTGCTGCCTAACTAGGCGCACGACGGTCCATATAGACCCAAAGACAACAGCAACGCTTTAGGCCTCAAGTTCCTGCTATGTGAGGTGGCAGGAACTTGGGGCCTTTAGCGCGTTTTCACCGGGCTGTGGATAACTGCGGAATTCTGTGGATAACTCCTTGGCAAATTAACTCTATGTTTACGCGGAGGCCTCTTTATTAACCCGCAGGTCAGGCCGCTTATCCACGCAAGGTGTGCCTATTTTCACACCTAGGAAAACATGCTCTGAGCTGGGATTTTGATTTGTGCAGGTCATGGGGTTTTGGAGTTATCCACAGGCCTATGCAGGGCAAATATGGGCAAAGGCTCTCGCGACCTGCAATTTTCACAGCGCCCTGTGGATAACTGTGGAAGTTATGCCCAGGGGGTGGTGTTTGGGCACTAGACTACACTGAGATTCCGATACGCTCGCTCGCTCGAATAGCTACAAGGGGGAAGATATGACCAACGCCAGTTTTGATGATGAACACCTGCCACCGGAGCCGCCGCCGGAAGAGGAACCGGCCCCACGCCGCCGCTATCAGCAGGAAGAGCCAAAGCGCTATGGCGAATTCCGCCAACCCCCCGCGGACCGCGAAGCGGAGCAGGGTGTTCTGGGCGCAATGTTGCTCAGTCCCCATACGGTGATGGAAGTCATTGAGGAGCTGGAGCCAGAGGATTTCTACTATCCGGCGCACACGTTGATTTACCGCGCCATGCTGGATCTATATTCCGAGGGCAAGGACGTCGACGCCGTCATTTTGGCCTCCCAGCTCGACCGCTTTAATAACCTCGAGCGCGTTGGCGGTGCCCCCTATCTCCACACGCTGCTGGCCACGGTGCCCACGGCTGCAAACGCTCGCTACTACGCCGAAATCGTCGCGGAAAAGGCAGTATTGCGCAAGCTTGTGGATGCCGGCACGCGCGTAGTACAGCTCGGATTTTCCGGCACCGAAGACGCAGAAATCGAGTCCGTGCTGGACCGTGCGCAGCAGGAAGTTTTCGCCGTCGCCCAGCGCAAGACGGCAGAAGATTACCGAGTCCTGGGAGACCTTATTGACCCGACCATTGATGAGCTCGCTGCCCTGCAGCAAGCCGGCGGCGTGGAGCTAGGCGTGCCTACTGGCTTCATCGACCTCGATAAGTTGACCAACGGCCTTCACGCGGGCCAGATGGTCATCGTTGCTGCTCGCCCTGGTGTGGGTAAATCGACCCTGGCCATGGACTTTATGCGCTCCTGCTCCTTGCAGCACGGTAAGTCTTCGGTGATTTTCTCTCTCGAGATGTCAGCTTCTGAGATTGTCATGCGCCTGCTCTCGGCGGAATCAGAGGTGAAGCTGGCCGATATGCGCGGTGGCCGAGTGTCCACCGAGGACTGGGCAAAGATCGATGAGACCCTCAACCGAGTGCAAGACGCCCCACTCTTCATTGATGACTCACCGAACCTCACGATGATGGAAATTCGGTCCAAGGCCCGTCGCCTCAAGCAGCAGCACGGCCTGGATCTCATCGTCTTGGACTACCTACAACTGATGTCTTCGGGCAAAAAGGTTGAGTCCCGCCAGCAAGAGGTCTCTGAGTTTTCCCGTCAGCTGAAGCTCCTGGCCAAGGAGCTGGAGGTTCCTCTCATCGCGATCTCGCAGCTGAACCGTGGACCTGAGGCGCGTACGGATAAAAAGCCGCAGCTTGCGGACCTTCGTGAGTCTGGCTCGCTGGAGCAGGACGCCGATATGGTCATGCTGCTCTACCGTCCCGATTCCCAGGACCGCGATAATGAGCGCGCCGGCGAGGCGGATATTATCCTAGCTAAGCACCGTGGCGGCCCGATCGATACCGTGCAGGTGGCTCACCAGCTGCACTACTCCAAGTTCGTCAATATGGCCCACGGATAAATTATAGGTCCACCACCGCGTTGGGATCGCCCAATCGTGGGCCGAGTATGACCAATACCAAGAAAACCGCAGCTGCGGCAAGGGCTAACCAGCGCCACACAGGGAAAAGGCGTTCGCCGCACAGGCGTGCCAATACAGCACCGATGAGTGCGCCCACGGTGTTAAAAACGAGGTCGTCAATATCCGTTCGCCCAAGCGCAAACGCATATTGGCACACCTCCAGTACTAGGCTCAGGCCAAATCCCCACGCCGCAGTAGTTTTAATGGAACGGCACAGACTAAACACCAGCATTCCAAACGGGATAAAGAAGGCTGTGTTTCCCACGTACTCAAATAGCGGACCAAACCAGCTGCCGCCGGAGAATTCATCCAGAGGCACCCAGCGCAGTTCTCGCGCACGCTGATTTTCCGGCTTCCACAAATAGCCGATCTGGTAGAAAGGCTTGAGCGTGGTCAATGCGACCATAACGGCCGTCCACGCGGCGAGGGAGAGCCTACTGAGCAAGCGCTATTCCTTTCTGCTCGGGCAGATTGAAGGCGGCGGCAGCCGCAATGGCAAACGCTGCGGCGAATACAACAAATAACCAGGCCGTCCCACCCGCAGCAAGCAGTGGCGGGACAATAAGTGGCGCCGCAATAGATGCTAGCCTACCGAAGCCTGCTGCCGCGCCCGTACCACGCCCTCGCAGTGAAGTGGGATACAGCTCCGGACCGATGGCATAGAGGGCTCCCCAGGCGCCGAGGTTGAAGAAGGAGAGCAGACAACCAGCCAGGATGATCAATGCTTCCGTAGCTGCTGCTCCGTATAGGCCGGCCGCTGCTGCCGAGCCGAGCAGGAATACCGCGAGGGTTACCCGCCTGCCCCAGAGCTCGATGAGCCAAGCTGCCACCGCGTAGCCAGGCAGCTGGGCAAGGGTGATGATGAGGGTGAAACTAAACGACTTCACTAGGGAGAAACCGTCGGCTACTAGCAGAGAGGGAATCCAGATAAAGGCGCCATAGTAGGAGAGGTTTACACAGAACCAAATGGTCCACAACGCTGCGGTCCGCCTTCGTAGCTGCGGACTCCAGATAGACGCTGCGGGGGAAGGCGTGGGGTCTGGGAGGGCATCGTCCAGCGGCCGATCTTCTGCCGCGGCTTCGAAACTGGCAACGATAGCTTCGGCCTCATCATGACGGCCCTTGGATTCAAGAAAGCGCACAGATTCTGGTAGACCGCGGCGCACATAGATTGAATACGCGGCTGGCAGCATGCCAAGGGCCAGGGCCCAGCGCCATCCGGATTCACTCGTGCTCACTACGAAAGTACCGATGATGGCCGCAAGGATCCATCCCAATGCCCAGAATGCCTCGAGAATGACTACCATCCTTCCGCGGACCCGTCGAGGCGCAAATTCGGATATGAGCGTGGAGGCAACTGGTAGCTCGGCTCCGAGGCCCAGCCCGACGATGAATCGGAAGAAGATGAGAACTGTAAGTCCCCCAGCTAGCGCGGAAGCCCCTGTTGCCAAACCGTAGATAAGCAAGGTGAGAGAAAAGACATTGCGGCGGCCGAATTTATCTGCCAGCAATCCGCCAAAGGTTGCACCGAGCGCCATGCCAAGGAAGCCTGCAGAGGCTAACCAAGAAGTCTGGCTAGGATTTAGCTCCCAGTGAACGGCAAGGGCGGCCATGATGAAGGAGATTAGCCCTACATCCATGGCATCAAGCGCCCATCCAAGGCCGGAACCTAGGAGTAGGCGCTTGTGCTTCGAGGTGACGGGAAGGCGATCGAGACGTTCGGTGCGGCTGAGCATGCGATAATACTATCGCTGAACAGAAAAACTTTTCAGGCGTAGTGAGTTGGTAACTACAAAAACCGAGCTCAGTGCCATGGCAAGGCCGGCAAGTAATGGGTTAAGCAGGCCAAGCGCGGCAACAGGAATGAGTATGACGTTATAGGCAAAGGCCCAGAAGAGGTTGCCCTTAATAATTGCCAGCGTGCGGCGCGAGAGCCGAATAGCATCAGCGGCGCAGCGTAGATCGCCGTTCATCAGGGTGATATCGGAGGCTTCGATGGCTACATCGGTACCCGCGCCCATGGCGAGGCCGAGGTCGGCTTGGGCCAGTGCGGCGGCGTCGTTAATGCCATCGCCCACCATCGCCACGGTGTGCCCCGCAGCCTGCAGCTTCTTGATGTGGTTTACCTTGTCTTCCGGTAGTACCTCGGCGCTGACGTGTTCGATCCCCACCTCGGCAGCCACGGCGCGGGCGGCCCCGGCGTTGTCGCCTGTCAGCAGGTAAGGGGTAAGCCCCAGCTCCTTCATTTGGGCCACAGCGGCCGCCGAGCTCGGCTTGATAGTATCGCGGACCTCAATGATGCCGGCAGGTTGGCCGTCCACGGAGACAACCACTGGCGTGGCACCAGAATCTTGTGCCTCGCGGAACGGTGCTTCTAAGTCACCCAAGGGGCCTTGCGGCTTGCCGACGCCCACCCGGACCCCCTCCACAGTTCCTTCCACGCCACCCGGAACTACTGCGAAGTCGGTAGCCGGCTTAACGTCGCGCTCTTTGGCTATGGCGCGAGCGATGGGATGCTCGGAGTTCTGTTCCACGGCTGCGGCTAAGTCGAGGACGTCGCCGTGTACGGCGGTAACGGACATCTCTCCGGCCGTGACCGTGCCGGTCTTATCCATGACGATGGTATCGATTTGCCGCGTAGATTCCAGGATCTCCGGGCCTTTAATGACGAGCCCCAGCTGCGCGCCGCGGCCGGTGCCGACGAGGATTGCGGTGGGCGTCGCCAAGCCCATAGCGCAAGGGCAGGCCACAATGAGGACGGCGACCGCGGCAATAAACGCTGGGGCCACTCCGCCGAAGAAGAGATGGGCGAGGAGTGTCAGCACTGCTATGGCGATGACTGCGGGGACGAAGACTTGCGCAATGCGGTCCACGAGGCGCTGTACTGGCGCCTTGGACGTTTGTGCATCCGTGACCAGCTGGGCCATTTGGGCCAGTACAGTATCCTCGCCCACCTTGGTCGCTCGAACTTCAAGCTTGCCGGAGGCATTAATGGTCGCGCCGGTCACTGCATCGCCGGAGCCGACCTCAACGGGCACGGGCTCGCCGGTAATCATGGAGGCGTCGACCGCCGAATTGCCGGCAACAACGATGCCATCGGTGGCAATCTTTTCGCCCGGGCGTACTACGAAGACATCGCCTACTTGCAACTGGGCAATTGGAATGCGCTGCTCGCCTCCCTCGCGCAGCACCGAAGCTTCCTTAGCTCCTAGGGAGAGTAGCTCCCGCAGGGCCTCAGAGGACTGGCCCTTGGCTCGTGCCTCGAACCACCGACCGAGCAGGAGGAAGGTAATGACCATGCCCACGGACTCGAAATAGATGTGATCCATCTGCGCCGCGTTCGCGTCCAGCGTCATGTGCATTTTCATGCCCGGTTCGCCCGCGTTGCCGAAAAATAGCGCCCACAACGACCAAAAATAGGCCGCTGAGGTTCCCATGGTGATAAGCGTGTCCATGGTAAAAGACCCGTGCTTGAGGTTCGTCCACGTAGCAGTGTGGAAAGGCGCGCCGCCGAAGACGAAAATGATGGTGGCTACGATGGCACAGGCCCATTGCCAATTCTGAAATTGCAACGCCGGCCACATCGATACCACCATGAGCGGTAGCGATAGTGCGCCGGAGATAACGGTGCGGCGCAGCAATCCCCCGTCACTGTTCTTCTCGGCTTGTGGCTCCTCCGCCTTCGCCGCCGCCATATCGAAGGCGCCGTAACCCGCACCCTCTACCACCGAAATGAGCTCCTGTGGACTTACCGTCTGGGAGTCGTACTCGATGGCCGCCGCCTCGGTAGCGAAATTGACGCTGGCGCTTACTCCCTCGAGCTTGTTTAGCTTGCGCTCGACGCGGGAGGAGCAGGAGGTGCACGTCATGCCCGTGACGCCAAGGTCCAGGTGGGACATAGTCTCGCCTACTTCAGTGTGTAGCCGGCTTCCGCTACGGCGGCCGCTACTTGCTCGTCGGTGAAATCGGTTCCGGTAACCGTAACGGCGCCGGTGGTGTGGTCAGCAGTGACTTCACTGACGCCGGAAATCTCGCCGACTTCTTCCTTTACTGACATTTCGCAATGTCCGCAGGTCATGCCCTCTACGGTGTAGTTCTTGGTGCTCATAATGATCCTTTCTTAGAGTTGGTTTCTGGGCTCATTTTATACCCCATAGGGGTATATGACAAGGATTTTTCATGTACGTTGGGGAATAAAGCAATCCGCAAAGGAGTTAGAACGATCATGGCTACTATCGATGTCACCGAAGAAAACTTTGAAGAAACCGTCACCGGCGAGGGCATTACGCTCGTAGACGCGTGGGCCGATTGGTGCGGCCCTTGCAAGCGCTTTGCGCCGGTTTTTGAAAAGGCCTCCGAAGAGCACACGGATGCCACCTTTGCCAAGCTCGACACCGAAGCAAATCAGGGCTTGGCATCCGCGTTGGAGATTCAGTCCATTCCTACGTTGATGATCTTCCGCGATGGCATCCTTGTCTTCCGTGAAGCTGGCGCGCTGCCACCTGCGGCCTTGGAAGACCTGCTGAAGCAGGTGAAGGACCTCGACATGGAAGAGGTTCGCCGCCAGGTAGAAGAGCAGAATGCGCAGGGTTAATCCCACCAACTTCCTCGGCGCTTTCTGGTGAGTATCGCTAAACTCGCTAGAAAGCGTCTTTTTTATGACCAAAGGAGAAGATAATGGCTAATCCCTTCAGCAAGGGCTGGAAGTACATGATGAGTTCCTTCGATCAGAAGATTGATGAGAACGCTGATCCGAAGGTGCAGATCCAGCAGGCCGTCCAGGCTGCGAAGGAGCAGCACCAGCAGATTTCTGATCACGCTGCAGAAATCATTGGCCATAAATCCCAGCTGGAGATGCAGATGAACCGCCTGGTTAAGTCTCAGCAGGACTACCAGTCTCAAACCCAGCGTGCATTGGAGCTGGCGGACTCTGCAGAGGACCCGCAAAAGGCCTCCGAATATAACCAGGCTGCGGAAGTGGTTGCCTCCCAGCTGGTAGCGGTGGAGCAGGAGCTGGAAGACGTTAAGCAGCAGTACGCCGCCGCAGAGCAGGCTGCCGCGCAGGCCAAGAGCCAGCAGCAGCAGTCTGAAGCGCGCTTGAAGGAACAACTAGCGCAAGTTAGCCAGCTGGAAGCTCAGGCGGACCAGGCGGCTATGCAAGAAAAGAACGCCCAGGCTATTGATTCCCTGAATCAGCTCAACCCGGATGATTCCGTACCTACTCTTGATTCTGTGCGTGCCAAGATTGAAAAGCGCTACGCCGATGCCCTTGGCGCCCAAGAATTGCAGCACGCCACCGGCGGCGATCGCATTAATGAGATCCAAGCCGCCGGCAATGACATGAAGGCGACTGCGCGCCTCGATGCCATCCGGGAGGATCTTAAAAAGAAGAAAGAGCTCGAATCCGGTGATTAATTCTGCCGGCGAACGTTAATCAGAACCCCACGAATCCCTGAGTGGAATCCATCGCGCAGGTTCACGCGTTGGGTTTCGGTCAGGGTGTATTCGTGCAGGGTTTCGCAGGCAAACTGCAACAGCGGGCGGTCTATCTCCGGGGGAAGCCCCCCGCCAGAAAGCAGATGTGCCTGATCGCGCTGCTCGGTGCTAGCAGCGTTATCGAACCACCACGAGGCGTATTGCTGGCCCACGTCGAATGGGGATTGGAACCCAGCCGAGCTCCATACTTCCTCCGGCAGCGGCACATACTTGGAGCGCAGCTTGCGGCGCGGCGCCATCATGGATGGCTTGGGCGCCGGCTTCTCCGCGGGAGATTCCTCCTCGGCGGGGGAATCCCCTGCAGCATCTGCCTTGGGCGGAGCCGGCTTGGGCGTCGGGGCCGGGGTGGGTTTTTCTGTGGTGCCGAAGGCTGCCTCCACCTCTGAGGGCTCGCCGCAGTCATCCGGTTCGGGCATTTCCTCGCCATCTTTATGCGCATTTTCGCGCACCACTGGGGGAAGCGGGCCTTCTAGGACTTGCAATTCCATAGCGTCTGCGAAGTCCTCGCGAGGGTCCAAGATGGTGGTGGAATCGCAGGCATGGCGCAGTGCGGAGGACATGGAGTCCCAGCCAAACCCATAAAGATGGACGCGGATGCCGTTATCCACGGCCGCTTGAGCGCCGGGAATCATGTCTGCATCGCCACTGACGAGCACAAAGTCAGTGAATTGGCCCTTCATGGCGGCGATGACCATGTCTGCCACAAGGCGGGTATCTACGGCCTTCTGGGTGCGGCGCTCGCCCCATTCGATGAGCTGACCGGTGCGCAGCTGGACCCCTTCGCAGGTGCGTAGTGCACGCTGGTAGCGGTGCGGGCCGGTGTCGGGAATGCCGTCATACCAGTATTGGCGCTGGATGGGGGTCCCAAGTTGGTTCTCGATCATCCCGCCCATAGTGCTGACTACCTCGGGCAGATCAATCTCTAGTTGTGCGCGGGCACCCGTTTCCCACGAGTTATAAAAGCTAGCGAGCAAGTATGAGGTATCGACAAAGACGAGTGTGCGTTCAAGCATGGCTCCTAAGTTCCGTTCTAATTGTTCTAAATAAAAATCTTTGTGGTTTCCAGTGTGCCCCATTAGTCACAAAACGTCGATAACCTTGGACAAAATCCCAGCGCAGTGGCAGCAAAAAAGTTTTCTCTTTGGAAGTATTGCAGGGGTGGGGTGTTGCCGATATGGTTGGTTACACAAGTAACTAACCAACGAACCGAGGGGCAATGGATAATTCCACGCAACCACTCTTCCGCCAAATTGCTTCCTTGGTGGAGGACGCCATCGTGGACGGAACCTTGGGCGAGGGGGATAGGGCCCCTTCCACTAATGAGCTTGCTGATTTTCACAACATCAACCCGGCCACGGCCCGCAAGGGCATCAGCCTCCTGGTGGATATCGGGGTGCTGGATAAGCGCCGTGGCATCGGCATGTTTGTGGCAGAAGGGGCCCTGGCGACTATCCGTGAGCGGCGGAGAGCGGACTTTGCGGCGGAATACATGGCACCGCTGGTCGATGAAGCCGTTCGCCTTGGCTACAACCGCGCCCAGCTCCACGACCTATTTGATCGCGTCGCAGAAAGTCGAGGAATGTACTCATGATTACAACACGAGAATTCACTTTTGCTGATGGCCTCACACACGGCTTAGTTGGCCCCAATGGCATTGGCAAAACCACGCTCCTGCGCAAAATCGCCGGCCAAATCCAATCTGGCGGTATTACGGTCTTCGAGGAGAATCCTTTTGATAATCAATCGGTTCTCAACCGAGTCATTTTGATGGGGATTGATAACCCACTGCCGGATTCCTGGGGCATCGGAAAGCTGGGCGTCATTGGTAAGGCGCGCTGGCCGCGCTGGGATGAGGAGCGCTTCAATGAGTTGCTGGTTCGCTTCGACGTGCCGGCCAAGGCCTATTCCTCCCTGTCCCGCGGGCAAAAGTCTGCGGTGGGATTCATCTTTGCCGTTGCTTCAGGCTGCGAAGTCATGCTCCTTGACGAGCCCTATCTCGGCCTCGACACACAGCGACGCGAGCTGTTCTATCAGGTCCTTCGCGAGGAACACGGCCGTACCATCGTCATTTCCACTCATCACCTCAATGAGGTAGCGGGTCTCCTCGACACCGTCTCTCTGATGGGGGATAACCCAATTTCCGGCCCAATTAATGACTTTATCGAGGGCATTCTGGAGATCACCGGCCCATCTGAGGCCCTCACAGCAGCGGTCACAGAGCTCGATCTGCGCGTGCTCAGTAGGGAAACCACAGGCTTGGGGGATCGCGTGCTTATCGACGCCCGCTCTATCGCCACCGACCCCATCTTCCGCACTGCCCAGGCCTACGGCCTGCGAGTCAATGAGGTCTCCTTGGAGCGAGCGGTGCTGGCATTGGAGGAAAAAGCATGAAGCTACTGTGGTACCTAGGCGATTGGTGGAGCTGGTCCTTCTTCTTTTTCGCTTTGTTGGTCATGCCCGTCATGGCGCAGGGAACGTGGAACGTGTTTCCGGTGATCTTTTCCTTGTCGCTAATACTTACCCTGGCACCAGACTTTAAGAAGTATCAGCTGGTAGGTCTAGGCTCGAAAATCTGGAATGAGCATCGCCGCAGTCTTGTTGCCCTGTGCGCACTAGCGGCAGCTATCGGTGCCCTTACCGTGCAGTTGTGGTGGGCATTGCCCATTTATGCCCTCGCGGCGGCGTGGGCCATGTACCGCAAAGCTGGGCCTCAACGGACCGGGTACACCACCACCGGGACCCAACCCTCAAGCGGCTTCGGATGGTTCCCCCGCACCTTGGCAGGGCAAACTATTTACTGCCGGCAGGTCAAGGCATGGGGTGCTGCGTGTCTGGCACAAGCAATCGGATTTGTCCTTAGCCGGTATAAGGAGGAAATCCCGTTGCTTGGTTTCCTTGGCATCTTCATCTGGGCACTGTCAATTGCGATGCTCGCTGCAGCTTTCCACAGTTTGCGAGTATCTCTGCGCGAATACACGGTACTTGGTGGAAGCCGTGCTGTTTGGTCCCGGCATACTGCCGTGCTCGGCCTGATACCTGTCCTAGTCGCGAGCACCTTTAGCGCAGTACTGACGAATGACGGGGAACTTGTAGCGGACATCGTGCTGCTTAGTGCCACCTGTGCCCCTGTGGTGGTCAGTGTGGAATTTCTGGGAAAGAAGAACTGGTACCTACCTGCTCTCTATCTGGTCCTTGTTGCCGCGATGGCTCTTCTGCATACTCTGGTGCCGGTCTCCGCGGGTGCCAAGCTTTTGTTGGCGGTCGCCTTCTATGCAGTCTGGGCATTGACGCTGCCCAGCTACATTCGCCGAGCAAATGCACACCGTGGCGGAATGAGTGCTTGGATGGGCATATCTTAAACCGCTCAAAAGGAGCGTTGGCCTGGGGATTTGTGTTTGGTTAAGTCGCTGTGTAACTTAATACAAGTCAGCGCGACCGACAGCGCCCCACAGGAACAGAAAAGTTCTTGGCTGAAGCGGCGATAGGAAAACAGGCCCTGACAATACAAAATTCTTTTTGCTCACAATGAGCTGCACGCAATAATGTGTGGTTGTTGTGTGGTGATGATGTTTGAGAACTCAATAGTGTGCCAATGTACTTTTTATTTTTTGTGTGCATGGTTGTGTGTTGATTGGTTTGTCTGCCAATGAGCCTTTAGGTG
>NZ_MKXT01000014.1:0-478 GCF_001913985.1 Corynebacterium sp. S5S1 | reverse complement strand
TGTGGTTTGTGGTGGTTTGTTCTTTTGTTGGGTTTCGGGCTTTTCACGGCCTGTTTCGGAATTTTGTTCTGAAATTTTTTTGTGGAGAGTTTGATCCTGGCTCAGGACGAACGCTGGCGGCGTGCTTAACACATGCAAGTCGAACGGAAAGGCCCTGCTTGCAGGGTACTCGAGTGGCGAACGGGTGAGTAACACGTGGGTGATCTGCCCTGCACTTCGGGATAAGCCTGGGAAACTGGGTCTAATACCGGATAGGAGCCATTTTTAGTGTGATGGTTGGAAAGTTTTTTCGGTGTAGGATGAGCTCGCGGCCTATCAGCTTGTTGGTGGGGTAATGGCCTACCAAGGCGGCGACGGGTAGCCGGCCTGAGAGGGTGGACGGCCACATTGGGACTGAGATACGGCCCAGACTCCTACGGGAGGCAGCAGTGGGGAATATTGCACAATGGGCGCAAGCCTGATGCAGCGACGCCGCGTG
>NZ_MKXT01000013.1:0-49612 GCF_001913985.1 Corynebacterium sp. S5S1 | reverse complement strand
TCAACGAAACACCCCGACAAATCCTCGGCGGCGCAACCCCACGTGAAATACTTAACGAACTATTCAAGCGTGGCGCATCCACCGCTTGATTCCGCCGGGCGCCCCTAAAGGGGCGCCTTTTTGATTGCTGCATCAGTGGGCTTGTTAATCCATTTCACTTTCTTGTTTAAATGAGCCCTATTTAACTCCGCCGCTCGGTAGGCTTAGGTCATGACTACTCAGCCATCCGATGTTGAAATTGCCCAAGCCCACCAATTGCAGCCGATTGCAGAGGTCGCAGCCAAGGCGGGCATTCCTGCCGATGCCGTGATTCCCTATGGCACCACCAAAGCCAAAGTCGATATCACAAAGGTGGACTATTCCAAGGAAAACCAGGGCAAGCTGGTGCTTGTCACCGGTGTATCGCCCACACCTGCCGGCGAGGGAAAATCCACCGTGCTCATCGGCCTTACCGACGCCCTGGATCAGTTGGGCAAGAAGGCCATCGTTGCCCTGCGGGAGCCCTCCCAGGGACCAGTGATGGGTATTAAGGGCGGCGCGGCTGGCGGCGGCTATGCACAGATTGTCCCCATGGAAGACATCAATCTTCACTTCACCGGCGATTTTCATGCCATTACCTCTGCAACCAACACCCTGGCCGCCATCATTGATAACCACATCCACCAAGGCAACGCCTTGGGCATCGACCCGCGGCGCGTGACATGGCAGCGGTGCATGGACGTCAATGACCGTGCCCTGCGAAACGTGGTGACCGGTCTGGGTGGGCCAGCTCATGGTGTGCCTGCAGAAACCGGTTTCACCATTACCGCGGCCTCCGAAATCATGGCTATCTTGTGCTTGGCCACGAACCTCGAGGACCTAAAGAAGCGCCTCGGCGATATCACCATCGGCTTCACCTATGATCAGCGCCCTGTTACTGCGCGTGATTTGAATGCGGAAGGTGCGCTCGCAGCGCTCATGCGTGATGCTCTCAACCCCAACCTTGTACAGACCCTTGGCGGCGTGCCGGCCTTGGTGCACGGTGGTCCTTTCGCCAATATCGCGCACGGCTGCAACTCCCTACTGGCAACCCACACCGCACTGCAATTCGGCGATATCGTCTTAAGCGAGGCTGGGTTCGGTTCCGACTTAGGAGGAGAGAAGTTCGTCGACATCAAGGCGCGCTTTGGCGACCTAGATGTTGCTGGCGCCGTGGTCGTTGCCACCATCCGCTCGCAAAAATACAACGGCGGTGTGGCCAAGGATAAACTCACCGAGGAAAACTTGGATGCCCTCAAGGCGGGCATAGTCAACCTAGAGCGACACGTAGAAAACCTGCGCAAGTTCGGGATCAAGCCGGTAGTAGCGCTCAACCTCTTTTGGTCCGATACCGAAGCAGAACGCGAGTTCATGCGGCAGTGGGCCGAAGACTTCGGAGTGGCCTTGGAGGAAGCCAATGTGTGGTCCGAGGGCGGCGAGGGCGCTACCAAGCTGGCAGAGACCTTGCTGGAGAACCTGCAGGGCGGAGCCAAGCAGCTTTACGATCCGCAGGAGGGAATCGAGGCCTCCATCGAAACCATCGCGCGCGAGATCTATCGCGCAGACCGTGTGGAATACGGGGCAAAGGCGCTCAAGGATCTGAAGTACATCCAAGACAATGGCTGGGACAAGCTGCCGGTGGTCATCTCTAAGACACAGTATTCCTTCAGCGATGATGCCTCTGCTCTGGGGGCGCCGGAAGGCCATACGCTGCATGTGCGCGAATTGCTGCCGCGCACCGGTTCGGGGTTTGTCGTCGTGCTCACGGGCAACGTCATGACGATGCCGGGGCTGCCGAAGAAGCCTGCGGCCAATAATATCGATGTCGATAAGCAGGGCACCATTTCGGGCCTTTTCTAGGCAGGTGGGGCGCTAGTCCTTTGTATCTGCCGCGGAACCCGGCCAGCCCGGGTACTGCGGCGGAGTGCCGCCAAACTCCGGGCAGAGATCCTGGTGGGCGCACCAGCCGCAGAGCTTAGACGGCTTCGGGCGGAAGTTCCCGGCGCGCCCGTCGGCCTCAATCTTTGCCCACAATTCGCCGAGATCGCGCTCGAAGTATTCGAGCTCCTCACGGTTTGGGCTAAGAAACATCGAGTCCAAGACCTTGAGGTACATCAGGCGCAACTGGTGGGGAATGGTGCCTAGGATGCGCCAGTAGACCAGCGCATAAAAGCGCATCTGGAACTGTGCATCGTGGGAATAGCGGGGAAGTGGCTTCTTGCCGGTTTTATAATCCACGACTCGGACCTCGCCGGTTGGGGCGCGGTCCACGCGGTCGATGAAGCCACGGACGGGGACGCCATTGGGCAGGACCGTATTGACGTACATCTCTGTTTCTTGGCAATCAAAGCCTTGTGGATTTTCCATCTGGAAATAGCCTTTGAGCAGTTCCCTGGCAGCAACGAAGAAGTCGTAGGTGTCTTCTTCTGGCACGAGCTCTAAAAGTTCCTCGTCTTTGGCGGTCATCTCTGCCCAGGAAGGCTTAATCATCTTTACCGCGGCAGGATAGGTCCGCTCGTCGCGCGGTAGCTTGTGCATCTCTTCCAGGACAGCGTGCACGAGGGTTCCTTTGACCTGCGCGATGGTCTTGGGCTCGGGCAACTTGTCAATGGCGCGGAAGCGATAGAGCAGCGGGCACTGCTTATAGTCGGAGGCGCGCGAGGGCGACAGGGCGAGTGGGCGGGGTGTAGATGAAGTAGCCATGGTGTATCTAGCCTATCGCCGCGCGATTCGTGGCAAGCTAGGAGGTATGAGTTATACCGCAGATTTCCTAGATTTCATTGCTGCTTCTCCTTCTTCGTACCACGCTGCCGATGAGGTATCCCGCCAGTTGTGCGAGGCGGGATTTGAGGTACAGGATGAGGGAACGCAGTGGTCCGCTGTACCTGGCGGCCACGTTATGGTGCGCGGCGGCGCGGTAGCGGCGTGGTACGTGCCAGAGGGCGCGGATAAGAATTCTGGTTTCCGCATCGTGGGGTCCCATACAGATTCGCCGGGCTTGGTTCTTAAACCCACGCCGGACTTTTCCGCGGCCGGCTGGCAACAGGTGGCAGTAGAGATCTATGGCGGGGCACTACTGCATACCTGGTTTGACCGGGAGCTGACCGTAGCCGGGCAGATCATTAGCAAGGATGGCACGCGGCACCTAGTCAATACTGGCCCAGTGCTGCGCCTGCCGTCGCTTGCCATTCACCTCTACCGCAAAGATGAGTTTAAGCCGGACCGCCAGCAGAACATGCAGCCAATTTTGAGCGTCGGTGACCCAGAGGCGTCCATCGTGCAGGTAGTGGGGGAGAAGGTGGGCGTCGCCAAGCAGGATATTGCTTCCTTTAACCTGATTACGGCCGATGCCGCTCGCGGCGAAGTCTTTGGCGCCGGCGAGCAGTTCATTGCGGCTGGCCGCATGGATAACCTGTCGTCTGTATACGCCTCGCTAGCGGCGATGAAGAAGGCCGCCCAAGGCTATCAGGGCAAGGATGTCTTGGTCATGATGGCCTTTGACCACGAAGAGGTGGGCTCTAGCTCGCGCTACGGTGCGGGCGGTCCCATCCTAGCGGATGTACTCACCCGCACGGCGCGGGCGCTGGGTGCCAACGAGGAGGAACGCTTCCAGATGTTTTCCCGCTCGAGCTGTGTCTCGGCCGATGCCGCGCATTCGGTGCACCCGAATTACGTGGGCAAGCACGATCCCACGCACCAACCGATCATCGGCAAGGGTCCGGTGACCAAGATCAATGGCAATCAGCGCTATGCCTCCGATGCCACCACGGTGGCGTTATGGGAAGCAGTATGCGAGAAGACAGGCGTGCCGGTGCAGCGGTTTGTGGGCAATAATGATGTGCCCTGTGGCTCGACCATTGGTCCCATTACAGCGACGCGTTTGGGCATCGATACCGTCGATGTGGGCGTGCCCATGCTGTCTATGCACTCGGCGCGTGAAATGGTAGGCGAGCGGGACCAAGTATGGCTCGCGCAGGCTCTTGAGGCATACTTGGTGGGATAGTAACCGCAACCTCGAGGAGTCTTGAGACATGGCTTATTCCGGCCCCTTTGCCTATGGCGACCGCGTGCAGCTTACCGACGCCAAGCGGCGCCATTACACGGTCATTCTGGAAGAAGGAGGCCAGTTCCACTCCCACAAGGGCATCATTAACCATGATGACATCGTGGGCATGGATGAGGGCTCGGTTATCGAGTCCACCCTTGGCTCCTCCTTCCTCCTTTTCCGCCACTTGATGGTGGACCACGTGCTGTCGATGCCGCGTGGTGCTGCGGTGATCTATCCCAAGGATGCGGCGCAGATTTTGGTAGAAGGCGATATCTTCATGGGCGCGCGGGTGCTCGAGGCCGGCGCAGGTTCGGGTGCATTGTCTATGTCCCTGCTGCGCGCCGTGGGTCCAGAAGGTCATGTGTATTCCTATGAGGTCCGCGATGACCATCTTGAGTATGCGGTAGATAACGTGAAGGAATACTTTGGCGAGCAGCCCGAGTGGTGGTCGCCGCGCCTCGGCGATTTAGGAGACGTCACCGCCGAGGACTTAGGTGGGCCGGTAGACCGCGTAATTCTCGATATGCTCGAGCCCTGGGAGCACCTGGAGACCGTGCGCGATCTCCTCATCCCCGGTGGTGTGTTCATGACCTACGTAGCAACGGTGCCGCAGTTGATGAAGGTCATGGAAGGAATCCGCGAGCTCAAGTGTTTTACCGAGCCTAAGGCGTGGGAATCGCTGGTGCGCGAATGGAAGGTCGAAGGCCTTGCTACGCGCCCGGAGCACCGCATGAATGCGCATACCGCCTTCCTTATCTGGACCCGCCGCTTGGCCGATGGCGTGACCCCTCCGCGCCCGCAGCGCCGAGCCCGCAAGTAGAGCTGGAAATAGGTTCACCTCAGCACCCAGAATTTAAAGCGCAACTGCCCTCTTTCGCCGGCTGGGCCGCGTTAGAGTAGTGGGCATGGATGAAGCCACGGACTATAAGCGGCAGATCAGCCAGCTTGCTGCCCGCAATCAGAAGTTGGCGGGCTTATTAAAGGAATCGCGTGGGAAGCTCGAACAGCTTTTTGCGGAGCTTAATGCGCTGGCTGAGCCGGCATCGACCTACGGCGTTTTCTTAGGCTATTCGCCTACCCACAGCGAGGTGGGAACCACCGCGGAGGTCTACACCAACGGCCGCGTGATGCAGCTTAAAGTCTCGCCCAATGTGGAACCAGGCAGCCTAGTGGCCGGCCAGCAGGTTCGCTTGGGCGATGGCTTCGTGGTGGTGGAAGGGTGCGCACCCGAGCGCACCGGCGAGCTCGCCACCGTGGTCGAGCGCCTAGGAGATAAACGCCTCATCGTAGCAAATTCCTCTGGCGAGGAAAAAGTGGTGCTGCTATCGCAGACACTGCGCGAAGAAACCCGCGTGGCAGCAGGAGAAATCGTGCTGGTTGATCCCAAGGCTGCCGTCGCGCTGGAAAAGGTGGCAAAGACGGAAGTCTCCCAGCTCTCCCTTGAGGAGGTCCCTGATGTGCGCTACGAGGACATCGGCGGGCTCGATGAGCAGATTTCCCAGATCCGCGATTCCGTGGAACTGCCGTTTATCCATCCGGACCTCTACCACCAATACGAGCTACAGCCGCCTAAGGGCGTCCTCCTCTACGGCCCTCCGGGGTGCGGTAAGACGCTCATTGCCAAGGCCGTGGCCCATTCCTTGGCGCAGCAACTGGGCAGTGATGGGCCGAGTTACTTCCTCAATATCAAGGGCCCAGAGTTGCTCAATAAATATGTGGGGGAAACGGAACGCCGCATCCGCCTCATCTTTGAACGCGCCCGCGAATTAGCCCAGCTCAGCGCTGACCGGCCGGTGGTCATCTTCTTTGATGAGATGGAATCCATCTTCCGCACCCGTGGCTCAGGCGTGTCCTCAGATATGGAAACCACGGTGGTACCGCAGCTGCTCACGGAGCTCGACGGAGTCGAAAGCCTTTCCAATGTGATAGTCATCGGCGCTACCAACCGTGAGGAGCTTATCGATCCCGCCATCATGCGTCCCGGCCGGCTGGATATCAAGATCCGGGTCAACCGGCCGAATAAACAGGGCGCCCGCGAGATCTTTGCCCGCCACTTTGCAGAAACCGTGCCGCACCAGGGCACTCTAGAGGAGCTCATCGGCGCCGCGGTGGACGAGCTCTATGCCGATCGCCCCTTTGTGCAGCTGCACTTTTCCAGCGGCGAGCGCGAGGTATTGCACTACCGGGACTTTGTATCGGGCGCCATGATTGCCAATATCCTCTCCCGCGCCAAGAAGCTGGCTATTAAGGACGAACTGCAGCAGCGTGCGGGCAGTGAGCAGGGGATAGGCGGGCGCCGTGGGGGCATCGCCAAGCAGCATTTGCTCCAGGCCATCGCGGCCGAGCGCGCCGAATCCGAGTATGTGCCTACCTCCACCAACCCGGAGGAGTGGACCAAGATCATCTCCCAAGACCATGCTGGTGCCCGCGTTGAGCGGGTGGAGCTACTGACCGCTAGGAGGAGCGCATGAGTCGCGTTGTAGGTACCGAGACCGAGTACGGCATTGCCACCCCGGAGCTGCCGGAGTATTCGCCCATCATTTCGTCCACCCACGCGGTGGTAGCGTACGCCGCGCTGCACACTGGGGCACGCTCGCGGTGGGACTTTGCAGAGGAGCACCCGCTGCGCGATTCCCGCGGATTCGATCTCAAGCGCTACCACACCGTGCCCGTGGTGGATCCCAACGCCATCGGTGTGGCCAATGTGGTCACGGCCAATGGCGCGCGCTTCTATGTGGACCACGCCCACCCAGAATATTCCGCGCCGGAATGCACTAATGCTTGGGACGCCACGCTTTACGACGCCGCAGGTGACGCCACGCTCCTGCAAGCCGCCGCGTCCGTAGCGGGGCTGAGCGCGCAAGGAAAGTCCGTCCTTGCCAACCATGACCCGTGCCCTGCCTTGCGCTTCTATAAAAACAACGTGGACGGCAAGGGCGCGTCTTATGGCTCGCACGAGAACTATCAGTACTCCCGTGCCACGGACTTTGACACTATGGCGCAGGCCCTTATCCCGTTTTTCGTGGCCCGCCAGGTAGTCATCGGCGCCGGGCGCATGGGGATCGGCGAGTTTGGCGAGGAGCCGGGATTCCAGATCTCCCAGCGCGCTGACTATATTGAGCAGGAAATTTCGCTGGAGACCACCCTCAATCGCGGCATCATCAATACCCGCGACGAGCCGCATGCGGTGCACGCGGACTATGGGCGCCTCCACGTCATCATCGGAGACGCGAATATGTCGCAGACCTCCACACTGCTCAAACTGGGCATGACCTCGCTGGTGCTCGATGCGATTGAGCAGGGTGTGGACTTTAGCGATCTCCGCTTGCAGGACGCCGTGGCGGAGGTCCCCCGCGTCAGCCGCGATCTCTCCCTTCAACATCGCCTCGAGCTTGCCGACGCCCGCCAGCTCACCGCCCTAGAAATCCTCGCCGAATACCGCGCTCGCATCACCCCACGCACCGACGCAGACCACAAGGTGCTCGCGGCTTGGGACGAGGCAGTTGCACTCTTGGCGGAAGATCCCATGCAGGCCGCGCACCTGTTGGATTGGGTGGCGAAGTATCGCTTGATTAAGGGCTACCTCGACCGCGGTATCGATCCGGCAGACCCAAAGCTGCGGCTCATTGACCTGCAATACGCGGAGATCGATCCGGCAAAGTCGCTACACCATGCGCTGGTGCGCAAGGGCCAGATGCGGCAGCTCTTTAGCGCTGAAGAGATCGAAAACGCCGCCACCATTCCGCCAGAGGACACCCGGGCGTATTTCCGAGGGCGAGTGACGCAGAAATTCGGGGAGGACATCATTGCCGCGAGCTGGCAAAACCTCACGGTGCGGGTAGGCGAGGCAACCACGGCACCCTGGGCCACGGTTCCTATGGATGAGACCACCGGCCTGACCCGCTCCCAGAGCGAGGAGATCATCGACGCCGCACGTACGGTGGAGGATCTTCTTCAGGGACTAGCTGACAGCGGTATCCAGCCCGAGTACCGTAACTAATAGTCAAGCATCGAGGCAGAGGCGAAGGAAAGGACGTTCATAACATGTCAACCCACCAGTCGCAGGTCACCGGCGGTAACGGCGGCGATGACTCCGCCGGGGAGGAAGAGTTTACCTCCACGCAGCTGAGCATCAATACCACCGGTACCGATGAATTGCTCGATGAGATCGATGGCCTGCTCGAAAACAACGCCGAGGAATTCGTGCGCTCCTATGTCCAAAAGGGCGGGCAGTAAGGGTGAGTGACCAGCATCCTGTCTTCGCCCGTCGCATCATGGGCATCGAGACGGAATATGGCTTAACCACCAGCGCGGGCCCTGGAGAACGCGCCTTGAGCCCCGATGAAGTGGCGCGCGTGCTTTTCCGGCCCATCGTCAAGGAGCATTCCTCGTCCAATATCTTTTCTACCAATGCCAGCCGCCTGTACCTCGATGTCGGCTCTCATCCCGAGGTAGCCACCGCCGAGTGCGATAGCTTAAGCCAGCTTCTGGCCTATGAATGCGCCGGCGATGCGATAGTCAACCGGCTGGGCGAAAAAGCGGAGCAAACCTTTGCTGCCGAGGGGCACCCGCGCGCGGTGTACCTGTTTAAAAACAATGTGGATTCAGCCGGCAATTCTTTTGGCTGCCACGAAAACTACCTCATCAGCCGCCACATGGTGCTCAAGGATTTGGGGCTGGCGCTCCTTCCGTTCCTTATTACCCGCCAGCTCATCTGCGGCGCCGGCATGATCCAGCCCGCTAAGGGCGATAAGCCTGCCCAATTCCTGCTCTCGCAACGCGCAGACCAGGTCTGGGAAGGCGTGTCTTCTGCCACCACCCGCTCGCGTCCCATCATCAATACCCGGGATGAACCGCACGGCGATTCGAAACGCTTCCGCCGCATGCACGTCATCGTGGGGGACTCCACCATGGCCGAGCCCACCATGGCGCTAAAAGTTGGCTCCACGCTGCTCATGTTGGAGATGCTGGAGGCTGGATTTGAGTTGCCGGAGTTCGACATCGACAAGCCAATTCACCATGTCCGCGCCATCGCACGTGATATGACGGGCTCGACCGAACTGCCGCTCACAGGAGGGGGATCCGTCACCGCACTCGAGGTCCAGCAACAACTATGTCAGCGCGCGAGCCAGTGGTTGGACAAGCGGGAGGACGCCGGCACTCCCACGGCAGAAATGCGGCGCGTGGTGGATCTCTGGCAGCGCATGCTGCAGGCCATTGAGACTCAAGACTTCTCCGGCGTGGACCGAGAAATCGACTGGGTCATTAAATTGGGACTGCTCGAGCGCTACCGCGCACGGCTGGGTGGCCACTGGGGCCACCCCAAGCTCGCCCAGATTGATATGACCTATCACGATATCCGTCCGAGCCGCGGGCTCTACCATGTCTTACTGCGCAAGGGCCTTATCGAACGCTGGATCACAGACTCCGAGATCGAATGCGCCATGGACACAGCACCACCGACCACCCGTGCCGCGCTGCGTGGGCAGTTCCTTGCCGCTGCCCGTAGCCTTGGGGCCAACGTCACCGTTGACTGGACGCGCCTTAAGGTCAACCGCCCAGAGCCGCGCACCGAGGAGCTACTTAACCCCTTCGTGGCCGACGATGATCGGGTCGAGGCGTTGCTAGACTATATGCGTCTACACCACAGCTAGAAGCACACGAGCCGCACCAGGGAGACAACACACCACGTGGCAGCACACAACCCCGCGCCGAAACGGCATGATGAAGCGGTAGAAAGACTCACCAACCTCTCTTTCGCGCTACAGGGCGCCGCCAATTCCGGCGGTAGCCCGGATCGCACCGCCGCCTGGATTCGCAGTCATGTGGCAGGATACGGCGATAAATCAGACGAAGCCTTCGTCAAATCGCTGGCACGAGATATCGCAACCCTCCAGCGCGCCGGGGTGCCCATTGTTCATTCCGGCGGCGAAGACGGGGCGCGCTATCGCCTCGACGCGAGTAGCTACCAGCTGCCGCCGGTAGAATTTTCTCCTGAGGAGGCCATGGTTTTAGGCATTGCAGGAGGAGTGGGTACAACCGGAGGCCTGAGCGATTTCTCCTTGTCCGGTTGGACCAAGATTGCCGCCAGCGGCGCCTCGCGCAACCTCGCAGGCGCACCGGTATACACGGCGGTCAATGACATCACGCGACTTGCCCCGGAAATCATTACCTCGGTGCTCGCTGCGGTGCGCAATCAGGTACGCATCACGTTTTCCTACCGTGCCAATCCTGCTATTGAGCCGGTACGCCGCGTCATGGATCCGTGGGGACTGGTCAACCGTGACAGTCACATCTATCTCGTGGGATTCGATGTGGACCGAAACGCCCCGCGCGTCTTTCGCGCCCTCCGCGTCTCTGACATCAAACGCTCGCACGATCCCGCGGAGCACCCCAATCCCACTGAAGAACTGCAGGTATTGGTAGAGTGTGCACTACAGCGAGGAGAAAAGGTTAATGCGCGCCTCGTCATCCCAGAAGGGCAGGCGCGAGAGCTCATGGATGCCGGCGAGCAACAAACCGATGGCACGGTGTTGCTGCATAAGGCGGATAAGGACTGGCTCGTACGCACCGCGGCTGGGTACGCGCCGGAGGTACAAGTGGTAGAACCAGCCGAGGTGCGACAGGAGGTCATTTCCCTTTTGCGCAGGGCAGCACATCCGGAGGAAGGACGCTAGTCATGGCTGATGGATCGCAGAAGCTTCAGGCGCTCGTGCGCTCTTTGAACCTGATTCCGTACTTTAAAAATCATCCCGACAAGACGCCTATGGAAGCAGCCAAGGACTTAAGCATGGATCCCGGCGAGCTGAAGGAAGCTCTCGATCGCCTCTTTTGTTCCGGCACGGGGCGCAATACCGAGGACCTCATCGATCTCTCCTTCAGCTATCGGGATGGGGTAACCATCCATAATGATCAAGGTTTAAGCCAGGCACTACGGCTAACCCCGACTGAAGCAGGCGCCTTGCTCCTCACCCTGGAGTCCTTACAAGCGATGCCAGGGCTAATCGACGCCCATGCGGTCGAATCCGCCGCTGCTAAGCTGCGCGGCATCATGGATGAAAAGACAGTCGCCATCTATGAGTCGCTGTCTACTCCAGCCCCTGAAGAGACTGATATCCAGGCGCTTTTGACCCAAGCAATCAATGAGAGAAAGCGGGTACGGCTGCGTTACTGGAGCGCTTCCTCAAATGCTGAATCCGAGAGGGTGGTGGATCCAGCCCGCATTTTCATCGTTGATTCCGAGCCCTACTTGGCCGCTTGGGAGGAAGCAAAACAAGCGCATCGCACTTTCCGCATCGACCGCATTAGTAAGGCTCGTATCGTGGAGGAAAAATCCCAGCCACACCTGAAAGACCTCGACTTTGATGCCTCTTCACCCTTTAATTTGGGCGATGGGGACACCGTGCAACTAGCAATTAACCAAGAATTCACGTGGCTGGCTGAGTATTACGATATGCGCTTGGGTGAAGACTTAGGAAATGGGGAAGTAGCTGCGACGATGCCAATGGGATCAGTGGATTGGCTTATTCGCTTTGCCCTTGGTCAAGCTGATAGGTTGCGGGTAGTGGCTCCTCAATCCGTGGTAAACCTCATTGCGGAGCGAGGAAACACCGCGTTGAGCGGCTATACTCAGTAGCCAGTTACTTGCCCATTTACTGCGCCCGCCCGCCGGCAGATAAGTTGGCGGTTATGCTTCCCGGCATGCTGGTGCACTAGTTGAAAGAGGTTTCTCCATGAGCCTAGGACCTATGGAAATTGGCCTAATCGTTCTTGCCATCGTCTTGCTATTCGGTGCAAAGAAGTTGCCGGAATTGGCACGCTCTATTGGCCGTTCCGCGCGCATCTTCAAGTCTGAGGTCAATGAGATGCATTCCGAGGATGCCCAACGTTCTCAGTCTCAAGCGCAGCTGAACCAGAAGCAGCAGTCCGATGAGGAATTCTGGAACCGACCAGACATGCAGCCGGGCCAGCAGAACAACACCAATCCTCAGCAGTAAACGCCCCTAACCTGTCGTCGCGCGAACACCCCTGCAGCGCGCGGATATGCACCCGCAATCCGTGCAGTAGGGAAGTGTTCGCTTCTTTGCGTTGAAAGAGCCACACTGATGTCGTCACAGTCACAGCCTCTATCTCCCCAGAAGGCAAGCAAGAGCGTGAAGGGTAAGCTGCGTTTTTCACGCAAGCAGAAGAACCCTACCGGGGAGATGACCTTGGTGGAGCACCTGCAGGAGCTGCGCCGCCGCATCATTATTTCCGTGTTAGCGGTTGTCGTCGGGGCCATCATTGGGTTCATTTGGTACCAACGAGCGCCATTCGGGCTGTCTCCGTTGGGCGAAATTCTACGAGAGCCGTATTGTGCGTTGCCCCCAGATAAGCGCGCCTCCTTCAGTGCGGACGGCGAATGCCGACTATTGGCCACCAGCCCTTTTGAAATGCTCCTGTTGCGCCTAAAAGTAGGTGCTTTGGCTGGCACCGTATTGTCTTCTCCGGTGTGGCTGTATCAGGTCTGGGCCTTCGTTGTGCCTGGTCTCCATAAGAACGAGCGCCGCCACACGTTGAGCTTTGTTAGCGCCGCGGTGGGGCTATTCGTTGCCGGTGCCGTGCTGGCCTATTTCATCTTGTCCGTGGGCTTGGAATTCCTCATGGGTATCGGCGCCGAGTATCAAACAGCGGCCCTGACCGGTGAGCGCTATTTCTACTTTCTCTTGGCCCTGCTGCTTATCTTTGGCATCAGCTTTGAGATCCCACTGCTTATCGTGTCACTCAATCTCATCGGCGTGCTCGAATATGAGCATGTCAAAGACAAGCGTCGCATCATCATTGTCGTCGTGATGATTTTCGCCGCCTTCGTCACCCCAGGCCAGGATCCCTTCTCGATGGTGGTACTGGCTGGTTCACTGATCTTGCTCATCGAGATCGCATTCCAATTCTGCCGCCTCCACGATAAGCGCATGCAGCACGAACGCCCCGAGTGGATGGATCTCGATGATGAGACTGCTTCGCCGCTTGGCGCTGGACCAGGAGCCATTGGCGGGCCAACCCCTGTCGAGGCGCCGAGCAGAGTCAACCCTTCACCAGGCCCTTCTCAGCCCGTTTCACAGCCAGTACAACAGGCACAGCAGCAGCCGCAGCAGACATGGCGCACCGGCGCCAGTGGGACTTCGTCGACCAGCGGCGGCTTTTTCGACGATGTCCTCTAGGCACGGGTAGCCTGGGGAGTCATGACTGAAACTCATCTGGATTCTTTTACCGCAGCCCTGCCATACCCGTTGGATGAGTTCCAGGTAAAGGGCTGCCAGGCCGTGGAGGACGGTCATGGCGTACTGGTTTGCGCGCCGACCGGCGCCGGCAAAACCATCGTGGGCGAATTTGCTGTCTCTTTGGCGCTGAGCCGGGGAACCAAGTGCTTTTATACGACGCCAATTAAAGCCTTGAGCAACCAGAAGTACCACGACTTGGTGGAAGAGCATGGCGAAGAGGCCGTTGGCCTGCTCACCGGTGACGTATCGATCAACTCTGATGCAGAGATCGTCGTCATGACCACCGAGGTGCTGCGCAATATGATTTACGCAGAATCCGCGGCCCTCGATCGCTTGACCCACGTGGTCATGGATGAGATCCACTTTTTGGCCGATGCTTCCCGCGGTGCTGTGTGGGAAGAGGTCATTCTCAACCTCGCGGATCATGTCTCCATCATTGGACTCTCTGCCACCGTGTCCAATTCGGAAGAATTCGGCGACTGGCTGTCTACCGTGCGCGGCGATACCACCGTCATCGTTTCGGAACACCGCCCAGTTCCCCTCGACCAGTGGATGATGCTGGGGCGCAAGATTTATCCGCTCTTCGAGCCAGAATCCGGCGGACAGGTCAACGCCGAGCTCGAGCGTAGAATCCAGCGCCTCGAGGCCGGTGATACCGACGATGGTCGCGCGGACTATAAGTCCGGCAAGGGCTTTCGAGCGCGTGCCCGTCACAAGGGTGGCGGACGCAGCGAATTCCACGGTAAGGGAAGGGGACGCTCCGGCGCCGCCCGGAAGCAGGATCGCTATCGCCCCTTGGGCCGCCCAGAGGTATTGAAGGTATTGCAATCGCAGGACATGCTTCCGGCGATCACCTTCATTTTCTCGCGCGCCGGCTGCGACGGCGCTCTTTATCAGTGCCTGCGCAGCCGCATGGTGCTTACCTCTCAGGAGGAAGCACAGGAAATTAAGGACATCGTCGATGCGGGTGTAGAAGGTATCCCTGAAGAAGATCTGCAGGTCCTCGACTTTAAGCGCTGGCGCGAAGCCCTGTCCCGCGGCTTTGCCGCGCACCATGCAGGTATGCTGCCCGCCTTCCGGCACATTGTAGAAGACCTATTCGTACGCGGGCTCGTCCGCGCCGTGTTTGCTACTGAAACGCTCGCACTCGGCATCAACATGCCGGCGCGCACCGTGGTGCTAGAAAAGCTCATCAAGTTCAATGGTGAGGCGCACGTCGATCTCACCGCAGGCCAGTACACGCAGCTGACGGGCCGCGCAGGACGCCGTGGCATCGATACGTTGGGCAATGCAGTCGTGCAGTGGGCCCCCGCCATGGATCCGCGTCAAGTAGCTGGCCTTGCTTCTACCCGTACGTATCCTCTCATTTCCACTTTTGCACCGGGCTACAATATGGCCATCAATTTGCTGGGAATGCTTGGTTTCGAGGAATCTCTCCGCCTTTTGGAAAAGTCCTTCGCACAGTTCCAAGCCGATGGCTCCGTGGTGGAGGAAACTCGCGAGATTGAACGCGCCGAGCATCGCGTGCGAGAACTGCGCAACCAGCTCGATGAAGCCGTGGCATCGCTTGCACCACCTGCTAAAGACGGGGAAGATCCCGCCGAGGTTCTCATGGACTATGTTCGCCTGCGCCGCGAGCTCACGGTTGAGGAAAAGCAATCAAAAATCGATAGTGCCAATCAACGAAACCAAGAGGTTATCGCGGTATTGGGGCGCCTGCAGCTGGGCGATGTTATTGCCATGCCCGGCAAGAAGCGTCCTATTCTCGCCGCGGTTGTTACTCCCGCTAACCAAACTGCGGATCCCCGCCCGTGGATTACCACTGAGTCGGGGTGGTCTGGACGTATCGATGCAGCCGGAATCAATAACCCACCGATCCAAGTCGGTAGCATCAAGATCCCCAAGTCGGTGCGCAAGAACCCGCGCCGCAATACCCGATATGTGCAGGATGTCTTGCACCGGGAACACTTCGACCGGCCCAAGCGCATGAAGTCCCACACCCGCGCCCGGCCAAATAAGCGGGTAGGTCAGTTGCGCGACGCACTGCGTGCTCATCCAGCTCACGATTGGCCGGCTACTGACCGCGAACAGCTGGCGGGCCTGGCACAAAAGCTTGCACGGCGCGAGCGTGATCGGGACAAGCTGCAATCCAAGGTCAATAAAGCAACGGATACATTGGGCCGCACCTTCGAGCGTATTGTGGACCTCCTCGCAGAGATGAATTACGTAGAGTTCACCGGCGTCGGTGCCGATCGCACACCGGTGATCACGGAGGAAGGTGAACGCCTTGCCAAAATTCACAGCGAATCCGATCTGCTCGTGGCCCAATGCCTCAAGCGCGGAATTTGGGATGAACTCGATCCCGCAGAGCTTGCCGGCGTTGCCTCCCTGTGCTGTTTCGAAAACCGCAAGGCCACCAGTGGGCAACCGGAAGCAGCCACCGAGCGCATGGCTGACGCTATGAATGCCACGTGGCGCGTGTACACCGAACTTACCGCTGATGAGCAGCGCCACCGGCTGCCGCCCACACGTGAACCAGAGGCCGGATTCGCATTGGCGGTACACCAATGGGCGGCTGGGGCACCGTTGGGCTACTGCATGGCCGCGGCAAATGAAACCGGGGCCGAGCTCACCCCCGGCGATTTTGTCCGCTGGTGCCGGCAAGTTATCGACTTGCTCCAACAAGTGGCTAAGACTGGGTACGACGGCGAAATTCAACGCAACGCCCGCCGGGCTATCGACGCAATTCAGCGCGGTGTCGTAGCCATTGGCGCCTAAAATCCGCGGCGCGGACGAGTAGACTCTGGGACATGACTGATACTCAGACTTTTTCCGCTGATGTCTACGCCCAGCGTCTGCACGCCGCCCAAAAGGCAGCTGCAGACAAGGGCATCGATCTGCTCCTCATTGGCACGGGACCAGACTTTGCCTACCTCACCGGCTCCTGGGTTTCTTCCCACGAACGCTTGACGGTCTTGGTCGTGCCGCAGCGGGGCACTGCATGGATCGCCGCGCCTAATACCGATATCACCGATATCAAGGCTGCTCCAGTAGGTGAGCTGGATGTAGAGTTGCGTGGCTGGAATGACGGCGAGGACCCATACAAGTTGGCTCTGCATGGTGCAGGCGACGGACTAGGCAAGGTAGCGCTGGGCCAGTCGCTGACTGCAGACCACGTGCTGCGTTTCCAAGATCTGCTTCCACGCGCCGGCTATGAACTGGCCACTTATGCATTGGCCGAGCTCTTTACCCGCAAAGACGAGGCTGAGATTGCTAAGCTGCGCAAGGCTGGCCGTGCCATCGACGCAGTCCACGCGCAGGTACCGCAGCTTTTGCAGGCCGGTCGTACTGAGGCCGAGGTAGCCCACGAACTCGAAAAGCTCATCTTGCGGGAGCACTCCATTATCGATTTCGTCATTGTCGGATCGGGCCCGAATGGCGCCAACCCGCACCATAGCTTTTCGGATCGCGTGTTGGCTGAGGGTGAGCCAGTCGTCGTCGATATCGGCGGCACTTTGCCTTCCGGCTACCACTCCGATTGCACCCGCACCTACGTAGTGGGCGGGGATATTTCCAAGGCTCCGCAGGATTTTCAGGATGCCTATGCCGTGCTTGCCGACGCCCAAGCCGCCGGCCGAGCTGCAGCCCACCCCGGCAGCACCGCCGCAGACATCGATGCCATCGTCCGCCAGGCGATTTCGGCAGCCGGCTGGGGCGACTACTTTGTCCACCGCACCGGCCATGGCATCGGCCTGTCCACGCACGAGGAGCCCTTCATTATGGAAGGCAACGATCTCGCCTTGGAGGAAGGCATGGCATTTTCCATTGAGCCGGGCATCTACTTGGAAGGCAAGTGGGGCATGCGTTTGGAAGACATCGTGGTGCTAACCAACGATGGCTACGAGTCCCTGAACCTAGCTCCGCGTGACGTCCGTTAATGGCTGGTGTACTGATTCTAGGCGGCCGTAGCGATATCGGCGGAGAAATCGCTAGGAGAGTAGCCCCAGGCCACGATATTGTGCTCGCCGCTCGCGGCACCCACGGTATGGAAGACGTGGAAGGCCGGCTCCGAGCGGCGGGTGCGCGCAGCGTTCATATGCTTGATTTTGATGCCGTAAATTTTCCGTCCCATGCCAGTGTGGTTGATCGCGCCATAGAGTTGGCAGGCCCCCTTGAGCTAGCTGTCGTAGCCTTTGGCATCTTGGGCGACCAGCAGCGGGCAGAACGTGATGCTTCCCACGCGGTCGACATCACCACAATCGATTATGCCGCGCAGATTTCACTGCTTACGCTCGTTTCCCAGCGTATGCACCGCGGCCATATCGTCGCCTTTTCCTCGATAGCAGGCTGGAGGGCCCGCCGGGCAAACTACGTGTACGGATCTACCAAAGCCGGTCTTGATGCCTTTTGTCAGGGACTGGCGGACAAGCTGCACGGCAGCCAGATAGGCCTTATTACCGCGCGCCCTGGCTTTGTCATCGGCAGCATGACCGAAGGAATGAAGCCGGCACCACTTTCCGTGCGTCCGGCAGATGTGGCTGAGGCAGTTGTCGGCTGCATTGCCCGAGATGCACGGCGGGGTAAACCGCGTTCGCGCACCATATGGATTCCTCGGGCTCTGCAGGGCCTAGCGTGGGTCATGCGGCTTGTACCGCGCCCACTCTGGCGGCACATGCCGCGCTAAGCTCTGCGTTCTTTTACTCTGCGCGTAGTAGGGGAGAGTTGATGTCGAAGATAAAACCGCGTGGGGCGAGTACGCGCAGTACCACTTCGGCGTCACCCTCGGCAATATTGTGAAAGACTAATCCGCCCCACGGGGTGACGGTGATGTCTACCTCTAACTGGCCGATAAGTTGCGCAAACTCGGCAGGGATGGCGCCGCGGTGCACGCCCGCGCCAAGGTCAACTACGCCCGCAGGCAGATGATCATCCAGCCAGCCAATAGGGCCTGGTTCAACCAGAGCGGAGGCATTATGCTCTAGGGATTCGGCGCCTTGGAGCGCCTCCTCATAGTGATGGGCGGCAGCGCGTGGAGTCAGTGGGGCCGAAGGGGCGTCGCCAAGCGGGGAACGCTCAAGGCGCAGGGCTCCGTCCCCGTCGATGCTAAAGCTGACTGCGGCCGCGCCGGTCGGTACGTCGTCGTGGGCGATAACTGCCAGTCCAGGACCGCCTTCCGCCGTGCCCAGCTCAGCCGCGATGTCCTGGGCCGTTTGCTTGGCCTCCGCCGACAAAGGAGAAGCCAGCACCGGCATCGCCGTGGCGCGCAAGTGCAACTCCTGGAGCTGCTTATTGAGCGCCTCCGCATCCTTAATACCGCGCAGCTCGATTGCGGAGAACCGGTCGATGTAGACATACCCATCCGCAACAGCACTGGCGCACTGCGCCAAAGTGACCCAATCCTGGGCGTGGGTGCTGCCGCCGGCAACGTGGATGCGGATGCACGTGCCGTACTGGGGGTCTTCAAAAAGCGCAGGAGTAAACATGCGCACTAGTCTAACCTGCCGCAGTTGCACCTTCGCGCATGAGTGTTGTCAGCACTTTTTCAGTCTGCCTCGTTAGACTGAGGCCATGCCGTTTATGTATTTTGCTCTCTACATGGTCGCAGAGACCCTGACCTTCTGGGCCGTTTCTAAGTGGATCGGTGTTGGTTGGGCGCTTATCGCCCTCTTTGTCACCATGTTCTTCGGAATGTCCATCGCTGGCATTGAAGTGCGCCGCTTGATGGGAAAGCAGGTCGAGCGCACAGGGGACGGTACATACGTCGTTCGCGGCGGCAATGTGGGCAAGACCGCCAGCAATGTGGGCCTTACCTTGGTAGGCGGCATGTTGCTTTCTATGCCGGGCTTCTTGACGACGATCCTCGGAGCCCTCTTTATCTTCTCGCCGACCCGCGCCGTCTTCCGCACGGTGATGGCGGCCTCCTTGTACCGCAAGATCGAAAACATGGGCGTTAAGATCTACGAGGCCACCCCGATGGCGCAGCAGCACGACTCTTATGGCGACTTTGGCTCCTTTGGCCGTGGCCAAGCAACACAAAGTGGGCACCCCAGCACGCAGGATGCTGGCCCGCATGAGGTGTTGGATGAGGAAGAGATCCGCCGCTGGAGCGAGAACCTGGATCCAGATGACTTCGGACCCTCCGGTGGCGAGTCCAAGGGCGGAAAGAGCTAGTGATGCTGACGCTTGCTCGCCTCGTTATGGCGGGCCTTTCTGGTCTGCTCACGTATGCCGCCATAGAGCCCCGTGGTTGGTGGTGGGCTGCCGTTGTGGGCGTGGGCTTGCTGTACGCGAGCTTGCTGCCGTGGGGAACTAGGCACGTTTCCGCCCGCGTGGGCGCGCTTCTTGCAGTAATACATTCGCTCGTGCTGTATCTGCTGACGCTGCCATGGATCGGCGAATTGGTGGGCAGCGGGCCGTACATCGCTTTGGCCGTATGGCTTTCGGTATACGCCATTGTGCTGGGCCTTGGCGGCGCAGCAGTAGCGCGGTGGAAATACGGTTTTATTGCCTTCCCGTTCTTCTACCTCGCGGTGGAGGTGCTGCGTTCTTCGGTACCTTTCGGCGGTTTCTCTTGGGTGAAATTGGCTTGGGGACAAATCGACGGACCGCTAGCCAACCTGGCGCCGTGGGGTGGAACCTCGCTCATTACCGCAGCCACTGTTCTGTGCGGCTGCGGTCTCGCTGCGCTGCTGATTCAACGCGGATGGAAGGCAAAGAGCGCCGCACTCCTAGCAGCGATTCTTCCCCTTGCAAGCGCGACGGTGGCAGGTTTGGGAATCAACCGAGACGATTCCACTGTCGGGGAAGCCAAGGTTGCCGCAATCCAAGGAAACGTACCTCGCATGGGCCTAGACTTTGCCGGGCAACGCCAAGCGGTCCTCAACAATCACGTGGCCGAAACAAAGAAGCTGGCCGCCCGCGAAAAAGACATTGACCTAGTCATCTGGCCCGAAAACTCCTCTGATATCAACCCATTCCGTGACGGCAAGGCAGCCTCCGCGATCAGCGGCGCCGTCGATGCGATAGACGCACCTGTTTTGGTTGGCACCGCTACGCGGGATGAGGTGGGAGCCCGCAACACAATGCAGGTCTTCGCTCCTGGTCATACGGTGGGAGACCATCACTATAAGAAGTACCTACAGCCTTTCGGCGAAACTATGCCCATGCGGGATTTCTTTGCCAAATTTTCTGACTATGTGGACCTCGCCGGCGATTTTAAGCCCGGCGACGGCCCAGGTGTGGTCTCCATGGCGGGCGTGCCGGTTGGAGTGGCAACGTGCTACGAGGTCTCCTTCGATAGCGCCTTTAGGGAGTCGGTGAAAAATGGTGCAGAACTGCTGACTACTCCCACCAACAACGCCACCTTTGGCTATTCCGATATGACCTACCAGCAATTGGCCATGAGTCGATTGCGTGCAATGGAGACGGACAGAGCCGTGGTGGTGGCGGCGACTTCTGGAGTATCCGCCATCGTTCACCCAGATGGACACGTTAGCCAGTCCACGGAGATTTTCACGCCGGACGCCTTAGTAGAGCAGTTGCCCTTGCGTAGCGGCGAGACCTTTTCCGTCAGGTTTGGTTCGCCCCTGCAATGGCTCATGGTTATTATTGGAACAGTCTGCGCACTGGTAGCTTTGCGCACAAACCGCCTGCGACGCACCCCGCGCCGCTCCGGCACAGATACATACGTAGGAGCATAAACACTGTGAGCACGCTTGAATCCTCAACCTTGGTCATCATCCCGACCTATAACGAGATCGAAAATCTGCCTCTTATCACCGGACGCGTCCGCGCGGCAATCCCGGAGGTACATATCCTTATCGTGGACGACAACTCTCCCGATGGAACTGGTGACAAGGCCGATGAGTTCGCAGCGCAAGATGACCACATCCACGTTCTTCACCGCGAGGGCAAAGGCGGCCTACTAGGCGCTTATATCGCCGGCTTTGAATGGGGATTGGAGCGCGACTACCAAGTGCTGTGCGAGATGGATGCAGATGGCTCCCACGCCCCAGAACAGCTTCACATGCTGTTAGAAGAGGTGGACAAGGGCGCGGACCTAGTTATCGGCTCCCGCTATATTCCGGGTGGCGAGACCGTCAACTGGCCAGCATCCCGCGAGTACCTGTCCCGCTTGGGCAATATCTACATTTCCGTCGCGCTGGGCGCTGGCCTGTCCGATATGACCGCTGGTTACCGTGCGTTCCGCCGCGAACTCCTCGAGTCTATAGATTTTGGTGAACTGTCCAAGGCCGGCTACATCTTCCAGGTGGATCTGGCCTTCCGTGCTGTCAAGGCCGGCTTTGACGTCCGCGAGGTTCCCATTACCTTTACCGAGCGCGAATATGGCGAATCTAAGCTTGATGGTTCCTTCGTGAAGGATTCCTTGCTCGAGGTCACCAAGTGGGGCGTTGCTCATCGCGCTGAGCAGCTGCAGGACTTCAGTGACGCCGTATCCAAGTTGGTCAACCGAGAAGTCAAGGACGGCTCCATTCATGACCTAGGCGTTCAAGCTCGCAAGGGCGCCGGCTGGGTGTCTGACTTCGCCAGCGAGATCGGCCATCTGGCAAAGCACCAGATTACGCAACTGAAGAAGTAAGCGCCACCGCAACGCATAAGGCCCGTACCGTCCCTTAGCCAGACTAGGGAGGTACGGGCCTTTTGCTAACGTAGAACTTTAAGAGTTCTTTTGTTGCTGCTCCTGCTGTTCCTTCAGGAGGCGGGCTGCGGAACGGCGGCGGGAGCGCAGGTGGTTAATGCGCTCTTCAAGCAGCTCATCGAGCTCCTCGATGGAGCGGCGCTCACGCAGCATATCCCAGTGGGTGCGTGGTGGCTTAGCGGGCTTAGACTCAACGCCTTCACCTTCTACCAGGTGGCCCAGCTTGCCGTTCTTGCACATCCATTCTTCAGGGATTTCAGCATCATCCGCGAAAGGCACCTCATAAATCTCGCCGTCTTCGGTGCGGTACTTCACCATCTGGCGCGGTGCGAGGTCGTGGTCGCGGTCGGTTTCGTAGCTGACTGCGCCCATACGGCTGCCACGGAGTACGCGATCTGCCATGCAACATCATCCTTTTCAAAGAGATCCCTGATTGAGTGCGAAGCAAAACTTCGCCTAAGAGCTACTAATTATAACGAACACCCACGCGTCTTTGTTCCCAGCCCGCCCAAAATGGACTAAAGTGTATCGGGTGATCCGTACAGCTAGTCGTGAACGCAACGTCGGTTCCTGCCAATGGTGTGGGAAGGACATTGACCAAGGCGGTAGGGGACGGCCACGGAAGTTTTGCAGCGCCTCCTGTAAGCAGCGTGCCTATGAGCAAAGAAATAACGTCAGTGGCACGGGGATTCCCGCCAATGCCGTCATCCTTACTCCAGAAAAGGCAGAGAGTTTGCGCGACGGACTTTTTGAACTACGTTGTTCCGCAGAAGATATCAATACCGCCGCGGAGGAAGGCGCTAGTGCGCAGGAGCTTGCCGGTTTGTGCGAAGAGCTTGTTGCCCTGGCGCGACGCCTAGAAGGACTTCGATAGAAGATGAAAAAGCTTTTTTATAACCGCAAGCTCGTCATCACCATCTTTGTGGTGCTGATTGTGTTGCTCACCGCCGTAGCCATTGGCCCGATGGTGTATTCGCTCCTCAAAGGCGCCGGAGTAAAGACCGAACCAGTTTCCGCCGGCGGCGCAAAGGCCGCATCAACGGAGCTCGATGGCACCTGGGAGGTAGCCAAGGGCCGTGCTAATAACCATACCTCGGTTGGTTTTACCTTTAATGAGGTTCTACCTGCGGAAAAGACCACCACATCGGGTTCAACCACGGAGGTAACCGGCCAGGCGGATATTTCTGATTCCACCTTGAAAGCCGCCACGGTCACCGTTGATATGGATGAACTGACCACGGATAAAAAGGTCCGTGATCAGAACATGAAGTCCAAGCTCTTTGAGACTCAGCTTTTCCCAGAGGCATCCTTTGAGCTGACTAAGCCGGCCTCGCTTGCCGATGTCCCGGATGACGGCTCCATTGGCACAGTCAAGCTCACCGGAGATCTGACTATCAAGGATGAAACGCACGAGATTTCCCAAGACTTCGACGTTCTTCGCGATGGCGATCAGATCGTCATCGGCGGCACCGTGCCAGTTAATCGTCTTGATTATGGCGTGGAGACCCCGGAGATGCTCGCCGCGAAGGTCGAGGAAAACGGCGAGGTAAATCTCCGCATTTCCTTCGAGAAGAACTAACGAGGGCTTAACCTGTGAATTCCCGTCAGATTACTCCGTTTATGTGGCTGCGCCTCATCGTCGTCATCGGCTTTACTATTTTCGTAGTCGTTCAACAGATGTGGGTCATTGTGGCCATCTCGGTCCTTTTGGCGCTGTTGACTACCTGGCAGCTGTGGAGCGCCTACCGGAATCGCTAATTAGACCTTCACGGCGTTGGGGTGCACTTCCTCGATTAACGTCAGTGTGACTTTATATAGTGGTGTAGTTGGTCCCGCTAGTAGGACCTATTTTCGGCCGATATCAGGTTTTTCGATCGCTAAGCGAAACACCGCCGCCAACGGATGACCCCGGAATGAAGAAGTCCCCAAAGGCAGATGGGGTTTGCAGCCGCAAATCCGAACTCCAATCAGCTACAGCCGGAATCGATACCTGTGCCTGAGGCTGGCGGCCAGCGGCCGACGGGTGGCGCGGCAGAGACCGCGGGACGTCGCCAAGCAAAGCGCTGTAATATCGCGCGGAGGTTTAACGAAGCTGAATCGGGGCCCAATAGATGGGCCGGGAAGATGTGTTAGCGTCCGGGCGCGATTGAGGATTGAGGGCGACACATGAAGGTCCTCTAGATATCCGTAATTGTCCGATAATGTACATTATGTCATTTTAACTAGGGGTGGTATTCCCCCTGTTGGTTCCTGACTCCATACATCGATACCTGCACCTCGCTTCTGTCGTTCGCTCCTGACAACACGCGCCCGAATGAAGCTTCCCAGATGTGCCATTCCTTCACGACAATTGAGCTCTCGTCATTTCTCATACGGCGGATGACTTCTTTTTCGGCTAGGCCTCTCGTAGCACATGCGGCCTTAAGCTCTGGATCGAATTCAGAGCTCGACGGATCCGATCCCTGCGCGTGTCCACCGCTAAATACGATATAAACCACTTCCGGATGGTGTTCTACATCCAGTGGACCTTTCCACCCACGCAGGTGTGCCTCTTCAGTCCAACAGGTTACCCCTGAGCGGTCTACACATTGTCCCATCGCTTTTTCTTGAGCGCGCGTCAGCGCAACACCTGCAAAAGACTCATCATATGAATCGTCTTTCCGCGCAAACAATACGAATATCCGCGCGGCGCTTCTTCTGCTTCTTCATATCCATGTCAACATCTTCTCACCCGGCTATCGGTTATTTTTCAACTAAAATGCACACTAGCGCATACAAAGGCCAAGCAGGTCTCTATCAGTGGCGATTCCAAGCCAGCGAACGGACCTGGCCACTAAAGGGTGCGTAGAATCGATGTTATGACGATTCAGCATGTAGTAGATAAGCCTTCCCGCGCAGCTCTCTTTCTTGTCCTTGAAATCAAGGACGGCGGCGAGCAAGCCACCCGCGATATGCTCACGGGGTTTGCCGGACTGTTTAAATCCGTAAACTTCCGCTATAACGAGGGCGAGCTTTATACCGTAGTCGGCATTGGTGCCTCCATGTGGCCACGTTTGACCAGCGCACCTATGCCTGAACGCCTGAAGGAATTTGAGGCAATCGATGCCGCACATAAGGCCCCGGCCACGCCAGGTGATATTCTTCTCCACTTCCGCGCAAATAACTATGACCTGTGCCACGAGATGGCCCGCCATGTTCTCGATCAGCTCGGTGAAGCCGCAACGGTTATCGATGAGACCCAAGGTTTCAAGTACCTGGATCAGCGCGACTTGCTGGGCTTTGTGGATGGCACCGCCAATCCCCTTGCCGAAGAGGCATTAGATACTGTGCTGCTTGGCGATGACGCCGACTACCCCCGCGGCTCCTATGTCACCGTTCAAAAATATATCCATGACCTTGCCAAGTGGAATGAGCTAAGCACTGAAGAACAAGAGAAGGTCATCGGGCGCACCAAAGCCGACGATATCGAATTGGACGATGACACTAAGCCATCAAATTCCCACGTCGCACTCAACGACTTAGAGGAAGATATTTACCGCGAGAACATGGTCTTCGGCTCTTTCGCCGCGGGTGAGATGGGCACCTACTTCATTGGCTATGCCAAGGATCCAGAAAACGTAATGGAGCGCCTGCGCAATATGTTCATTGGCAAGCCGGAGGGAAACTACGACCGTATCTTGGACTTCTCCACCGCGCTTACAGGCACCAATTTCTTTGTGCCCAGCGCGGATCTGATGAAGAACTTCGACGAGCTGCCGCCGGCCTAAGGGCCACCCGCTTAACGGCCGGCCGCCTAACGCCGTCCCCCGCGATTGCGGTGGGCCAACCCAAATTGCACCGAGTCAATCATCCCGAGCGTCATAAGGGCCTCGCGGAGGGCAAATTGGAAGGTCCACAAGCGGCGGAAGACTGGGTCGAACCCAGCGGCCGCTGCCTCTCGCAGGTGCCCGTCGAAAAAGGAACGCTGCTGACGCAGGGACTCCAAATAATGAGTGCCCACGTGAGTTTCGGACACGATGCGCAAATTGGAGTTCTTATCTACTAGCTGGTGCATCTCCGTGGTGCGTGGATAGTCCAACCCCGGCCACACATAGGCTCGCAAGGCCTGAAGCGAGGCCTTACCGGCCTCCGTCATCGACTCGGTCGCCACGATGGATTGGATTCCTGCCCGCCCATTAGGCGTCAAGAACCGGTCGACTGCGCGAATGTACTCTTTGCGCTCACTAGCGCTGAGTTGTTCTACCTTTTCTACGGTGACGATGGCGTCATAGTGACCGTGCCACTGCTTGGGGTTCGGGACGACGTCGGGAATGCGCTCGATATGGATGGAATCGTCCGCCCCCTCTAGTACGAGGGCCTCGCGCATATGGCTCATTTGGTCCACATCACTGGTCAAAACGTCTACCGTAGCGCGCCGCTTAGTCGCCCGCATCGCCGGCTGCATTCCGGCAGCCGGGTATACCAACAGATGGGTTCCGGCGCCGGTACGGGTGACGTCAAGCAGCCAATCCGCCGCGCGACGCTGCGCATCTCCTAGGTCATCCCTATCCACACTCGTGGGCTCACTCAGCGTCGTGACATCGACGAAGTGGCTCTTCGGCTCCTTGCGGCCGGCCTTGGGGCTATAGCTTTCCACCGTTTCCCTAATGGTGGTCGGTACGCCACTGGAAAAAATCCCACCTACATGGCTTAATCCATCGCCGGCATAGAGCCGAACCAATTCCAGTGGCAGCTCCCCTGGCTCCGACTTACCAGTACCAAGCATTTTGGCCTTGGGGAGGTAGCCTGCTCCCAATAGGCGGCCGAGCACCTTTACCAGCTGCGAGGAGGAGGTGACGGTCCACTCTCCTGCCATATAACTTTCCGCAAATCCCAGCCAACCGCTAGCGGCAATGCGCTCAAACAAGGCATCATGCCCCACCTTGAGATCTGGTCCACCTTCAGCTTCTAGGTCAAGTTCTAGACCGGCATCATCGCAGGCCTTGGCAAATTCAGCCTCTGCCCGGCGGGCTTTCATTCCAGGCCAACGAGGTGCGGGAACCGTAGCCACATTGGGCCAGGATTCTGCATCGATAGAGCTCAAATGCTCAGGGCGGGTAAAAGACATAATGCCAGGTGCGCTCCTTGGTGGGCGGAGGAAGTCACTATCCGGAACAACCTTAGTCAGCTTTGTGCGCACCCCGCTTTAGGCGCTCCGTACAGCCGCGCCGGTTCTTCCCACGGAGTCTGCAACGCAGCGGCGGAAGTTTATCAGTCATTAAGTATGCGCGTTCTGTTTGAAGTGTTTAGACTGTATGGGTACTAAACATTAGCTTTCTTAAGGAAGGTAGCATTAAATCCATGACTGATACCCCTTATCGCCCCAACGGTGGCCGCCACCACGTCGTCGTGGTTGGCGCCGGCTTCGGTGGTCTCAACACCGTTCAGAAGCTGAAGAACGCCGATGTGGAAATCACCCTCATCGATAAGAAGAACCACCACCTGTTCCAGCCGATGCTGTACCAGGTAGCTACCGGCATGATTTCCGCCGGTGAGGTTGCCCCTTCCACCCGCCAGCTGCTTCGTGATCAGGACAACGTCCACTTCGTCAACGCTGAGGTAACTGATATCAATCTGGCGGATCAGACGGTGACCGCCGAGCAGGACGAGTTCTCCCGCACCTATGCTTATGACTCCCTGGTTGTCGCCGCAGGTTCCGGTCAGTCCTACTTTGGCAACGACCACTTCGCCGAGTTCGCCCCTGGCATGAAAACCTTGGACGATGCCTTGGAGCTGCGTTCCCGCATCATCTCGGCGTTTGAAAAGGCTGAGCTTACTGACGACCCCGCAGAGCGCGAGCGCCTGCTCACCTTCATCATCGTTGGTGCTGGCCCAACCGGCGTTGAGCTCACCGGCCAGATTGCCGAACTGGCAAACCGTACCCTCAACGATGTCTACTCCAACTACGGCACCACCTCCGCCAAGATCTACCTGCTCGATGGCGCCCCACAGGTACTGCCACCATTTGGCAAGCGCCTGGGCCGCAAGGCGCAGCGCACCTTGGAAAAGGAAGGCGTACAGGTTCACCTCAACGCCATGGTGACCGACGTAACCGCGGATACTGTCACCTACAAGGATATGAAGACCGAGGAAGCGACCACCCTGACGGGTGCTACCAAGATCTGGTCCGCCGGTGTGGCCGCTTCCCCACTGGGCAAGATGGTTGCAGAGCAGGCTGGTGTCGAGGCAGACCGCGCAGGTCGCGTCTCCGTCAACGAGGACCTAACCGTAGGCGAGCACAATAACGTCTACATGGTCGGTGACATGATCTCCCTCAACCGCCTGCCGGGTCTGGCACAGGTTGCAATCCAGGGTGGCGCGCACGTCGCTAAGCTCATTCAGGCCAAGGTGGATGAGGAATCTACCGCTAATGAGAAGGAAGCCTTCGACTACTTCGACAAGGGCTCCATGGCCATCGTCAAGCGCTTCAACGCCGTCGTTAAGCTGGGCAAGACCGAATTCGGTGGCTTTGCAGGTTGGGTAGCATGGCTCGGCCTGCACCTGACCTACGTCATTGGTCTGCGCAGCCGTTTGGCCGTGCTGGTTAACTGGGCAACCAATATCCTTTCCCGCGACCGCGGCAATCTGGAAATCACCACCCAGCAGCGCATCGCGCGCAATATCATTAACAAGAACGAGAAGTAATATCTCCTCGCTCGCATCGCCGCCCCACCTGCTGCACGCAGGCTGCGGGCGGCGATTTTTATTTTCCTGGACTACCCGTTATTAGCGCCGGCGATTCCACAACTGGATACCCGGACGCTGGTTTTCGCACATAGTTTCCGTGACCTTTGTTAGGCTGAGACACGCAACATGGGGTGCCACACACGGTGCGGCTGAGAAATACCCATCGAACCTGCACTCAGTTAGAACTAGCGAAGGGATAGTTGTGGATTATGCTTTTCTGCGCGCACACGACGCTGTGCGCGAGTCCACGCCGCTTATTCAATGTTTGACCAATAAGGTCGTCAGCAACGTCACCGCCAATGCCCTGCTGGCCATCGGGGCTAGCCCGGCAATGGTCGATACGCCAGAGGAATCGCGCGAATTTGCGCAGGTAGCCAGCGGCGTACTCATCAATTGCGGTACGCCCAGCTCAGAGCAATACGGCGGCATGCGCGAGGCCATCACTGGGGCGAACTCCGCGCACACCCCCTGGGTACTCGATCCGGTAGGCGCCGGCGGCCTGAGTAACCGCACCGACTTCATGCGCGAGGTGCTGCCACTTGGCCCGGGCGCGATCCGTGGCAATGCCTCAGAAATCATTGCCCTCGCAGGAACCGGACGGGGCGGCCGAGGAGTCGAATCTACCGATGGCGTGGAAGCCGCCCTGGATTCGGCAGTAGCACTTTCCAGGGATACCGGCGCCGTCGTGGCCATTTCCGGCCCCCGAGACCTTATCGTCCACGTCGGCGCTACAACGCGTGCCGTCTACCTCGAATCAGGGCACCCGATGCTCCAAAACGTCATCGGTACTGGCTGTTCCCTCGGTGCTATCTGCGCCGCATATCTGGCCGCGTGGGAGGATCCTTTCGAAGCGATCATCGCCGCCCACGCGCACGTTGGTGCGGCGGGAAGCGTGGCCGCCGAGAAGCACCACGCCCCCGGCTCCTTTGCCGTTGCTTGGCTGGATGCGCTCTACGATGTTCCAACCGCGGATATCGAGGGCCTAGTCAAGCTCACTGATGTGGAGGAGGTTTAAGTGGCTATTGACTGGACGCTCTACCTGGTCACCGATCCAGATCTGGCTGGCGGGCGAGACAACGTGGTCCCCATCGTGCAGGAGGCTGTACGCGGCGGTGTTACCGTTGTCCAGCTCCGGGACAAGGAAGCTAGCGATGAACAGATCGAGCGCACCGCACGCGAATTGCTTGACGTACTGGGCGATGTCCCGCTAGTCATCAATGACCGCGTCGAGGTGGCAGCAAAGCTCGGCTGCCACCTGCACATTGGGCAGGATGATATGGCTTTTCGCGAAGCCCGAGAGAAGCTGGGTGAGGGACAGCTTATTGGCTTATCCATCGGCAGTAACGAGGAGCTTGCTGCTATTGCGGACGATGCTCGCCCAGACGTCATCGGCATCGGGCCCGTGCATTCGACTGCAACGAAGAAAAACGCCCCAGCCGGCATGGGTACGGCTACGGCCGCAGCACTCGCTCACACCGCACATGAGCGTGGCATCGAGTCCGTCGCCATCGGTGGAATCAAGACCCATAATGCGCACGAGCTGGCGGGCAGCGAGTTTGCCGGAATTTGCGTAGTCAGCGACATCATGGCGGCCGAGGACCCCGCAGCAGTCGCCGCCCACCTTAAGGAGGCTTTCCATGGCTAAAGGCATCTATCCCCGAGTACTATCCATTGCCGGTACTGATCCCACCGGCGGAGCAGGAATTCAAGCCGATCTGAAGTCCATCTCTGCCGCAGGCGGCTACGGCATGAGCGTCGTGACGGCGTTGGTGGCTCAAAACACCCAGGGTGTCCGCAGTGTCCACGTACCACCGGTGGACTTTCTGCAGGAGCAGCTAGACTCCGTCATCGACGATGTGGAGATTGATGCGGTAAAGATTGGCATGCTTGCCGACGCCGCCATTACCGCCAAGGTCGCAGCCTTCCTGCGCCGCCTGCCGGCCGATGTTCCCGTGGTACTTGATCCGGTCATGGTGGCTACCAGCGGAGATCGCCTGCTGGAAGAGGAAGCAGAACAGGCCGTACGCGATCTCTGCTCCCAGGTGGATCTCATCACCCCGAACTTAAAAGAATTGGCAGTCCTTGCTCACACGAACGAGGCGAGCGACCTAGAAGAGGCCATTGCCACGGCAAAGGAGTGGGCAAAGGCTGCTAATACCGCGGTCGTCGTCAAGGGTGGGCATCTCGATGGTGACATCGCCGATAATGCGGTGGTCAATGCGGATGGGTCCGTGCACCGCGTTGCTGCAAGCCGAGTGGACACGAAGAATACGCATGGTACTGGCTGTTCCCTTTCCTCTGCCCTAGCCACCCGCCTGGGAGCCGGTGATAGCCCCGCGGCAGCTCTAACGTGGTCCACCCAGTGGCTGCACGAGGCCATTGCCCATGCGGATGCGCTTCACGTGGGCAAGGGACACGGGCCCGTGGACCACCTGCACCGCTCGCAGCGTCTCATGCAGGCGGCGTCTACCCTGCCCCAGCCGTACTTATCCGGCAACCTGGTAGAACCGGCAAACGTCGACCAGCCCCGCGTTCCCGCAGCCGGCCCGCATACGCAACGCCTGTGGAACCTAGCCGGGGATCACTGGGAGGCAATCAAGGCGCTGCCCTTTATTCGGGCCTTGGGAACGGGAGCGTTGGAGAAGGATGCCTTTGGCTTCTACCTCGACCAAGATGCCCAGTACCTGAATGCTTACTCCAAGGCGTTGGCTCGCCTCGCCAGCCAAGCCCCAGAAGCGGCACAGCAACTGCACTGGGCTGAGGGAGCGCATGATTGCTTGGCGGTAGAGGCGGAGCTGCACCGCGGCTGGCTCGAGAGCGATATTACGACTGCAGCCTCCCGGGTAACTAGCGCCTATACGGATTTCCTGATCCGTTCGACGCACACGGATGACTACGTGGTGGGCGCTGCGGCGGTACTGCCCTGCTACTGGCTATATGCAGAAGTAGGCCTCCACCTCGCAGAATTTGATTCCCCCGAACACCCCTATCACTCATGGCTCTCCATGTACGGTGGCGAGGACTTCCTTAACGGGGTTCGCGCTAGCCTCGACATCGTCGAACAAGCTCTCTCCGAGGCGGATGAGCGCACCCGCCTGCGGGCCGAGCGCGCCTATATCACCGCCAGCCACCATGAGGTCGACTTCTTCGACCAAGCCGATAGGCGCTTCTAGGCCAGCAAGTCCGAACCAGGGCGCGACAGAACGGCGACGAGGAAGGTGGAATGCTCCGAGAAGAGCTTCATGTCCCACGAGGAGAAAGTGAAGTCGACTCGGTAGCCCACCTTCTGCGCCATGTCGAGGAAATCAGCAAATTCCCACCCACGGCCCTCGCCAAAGCCGCTGACGAGGCGACCGCCTGGTTTTAGGGAATTATAGATATTGCGCAGCGCGGGTTCGCGGCCGTCCTTCGCTAGAAAGCCCATGACATTGCCCGCAGATACGGCGATATCAAAGGGGCCTTCTGGCACCTCTTCCTCGCACAGATCTCCCACGAACCATTGCCCCTCTGGGAAATCGTGCTCAGCGTGCTCGATGAGAATGGAGTCTACGTCGACGCCCACAACGCTGTGGCCACGGCGAAGCAGCTCGCCGCCGACGCGGCCGGTGCCACAGCCGGCATCAAGGATGGTGGAGTTGCGCTCCACCATGGCGTCGATAAGCCGGGCCTCGCCATTGATATCTTTGCCCTGTGCGGCAAGCACCTTCCATTTGCGGGCAAAGTTATGGGAGTGCTCGGGATTAGCTTCGGTTACTTCTTTCCACGTAGGCATAGATTCGATTATATTACCCGACTTCGGTGTAAGATTTACCCGCTGCGTAAAATCGCCGCCTGCCCATTGGGAAAATACCCGCACTACCGCGCAAAGGAGGCTGAAAAGATGCCATCCGTACCTTCACCCTTTAGGGGCCGCAAGAAATCCGAGCCTCCTAGTAAGCCCACTTCCCTGGCGGTACCACCGGAGCGCGCCATCGAACATTGCCGCGTCTTTGTGGATGGCGAGGCGCTTCCCGGGGAGTATTCCACCAGCTCCGCGCTGGAAGCCATAGAGGAATACGGCCGCGGATTCATTTGGGTGGGCCTCCATGAGCCCTACGAGTCCCAAATGACCAAAGTGGCCTCCCAGTTCGGCATCCACGAACTTATCGTGGAAGACGCCGTTATGGCCCACCAGCGCCCTAAGCTCGAGCGTTACGATGATCAGCTCTTCGTGGTCGCGCGTTCCGTGAACTACCGCGATCACGATGAGGTCACGGATAAGCGCCAGATCATTTCCACCGGTGAGATCCAGATGATCATGGGCTCCAACTTCATCATCACCGTGCGCCACGGCGCAAAGCTGCCCAACCTGGCTTATACCGTGGAAGATGAGCAGGACTTAGTGGAGCTTGGCCCGGTGGCCATGGCCTGGAAGATCCTGGATATGATGGTGGACCGCTATTCGGAGATTTCGCGCCTTATCAGCATCGAAGTCGATGAGCTGGAAGAAGAAATCTTCACCCCGAACCTCAAGTTTGATGTGGACCGCATCTACATGTTTAAGCGTGAGGTGCTGGAGATGAAGCATGCCATTGACCCGCTCTCAGTGGCGCTGAAGTCCATGGTTTCTGACCACAAGGATTTAATTTCCAAACAATTGCGCTCCTACCTGCGCGATGTCAACGACCATGAGCTTGTGGTCAAGGACCAAGTCTCCAGCTTCGATGAGCGTCTTACTTCGCTTATCGACGCCTCGGTAGCCAAGGTAACCATGCAGCAGAACTCCGACATGCGCACGATTTCCGCGGTCGTTGGTATGTGGGCCGCGCCTACCCTGGTGGCAGGTATCTACGGGATGAACTTCGACATCATACCGGAGCTGCACTGGGCGTTGGGCTACCCCATGGCGATTATCATTATGATCTTGGTAGTGGTAGGCCTGTGGGCTTGGTTCCGAAAGAACCACTGGCTTTAATCCCTCCGGTACGCTCGTGCACTATGAGCGATATCACTGTTTACGGCGCTACCGGGCTGGTCGGCCAATTGGTGGCGCGCTACCTTGCCTCGATTAACGCGCCCTCTGTGACTCTGGCCGGCCGGAACCGACCGGTGCTAGCCGCGCTGCGCGATGAACTCAATCAGCACTGGGACATCGCCATCGCCGCCGCCGATGATGCCGACGCTGTGGAGCACATGGTGGAAAATACCAAGGTACTAATCACCGTGGTCGGACCCTACAGCCTGTATGGCGGCCACGTCGTTGCCGCCTGCGCGCGCCATGGCGTAGATTATGTTGACCTCTGCGGTGAGGTTCCCTTTATTCGCCGAAGCATCGATTCCCACCACGCCACCGCCCAATCCACGGGTGCGCGCATCGTTCACTCCTGCGGCTTTGATTCCGTCCCTTCGGATATTGGCATGCTCAATCTCTACCAGGCGGCAGGAAAGCCGTTTGCACGGGTGCAGATGGTCGTCGATAAGCTCAAAGGCGGAATCTCACCAGGCACCATCGAGTCTTCCCTGCAGGTCTCGCATGCCGCGCACGCGGATAAAGATGTAGCCCGCAACCTGCATAATCCTTACTCACTGGACCCGGATCCCAAGGCCGGGCCACGCTTAGACGGTCTCCAGAATGACTTCGAAATCAAAGAAGTCGACGGCGTGGGCTGGGTAGGACCATTTTTCATGTCCATGTTCAATACCCGCGTGGTGCGCCGCTCTAACGCTCTGCTCGGGCGCGCGTGGGGCACACGCCTGTTTTACAAGGAAGCATGGTGGGCTGGCACCGGTCTTCCCGGTCGCGCCCGCGCCTATGGGCTGGCGCTCGCCACCAAGCTACTTTTTGATGGCACTCAGTCGCGCCTGCGCCCACTAGTGGAAAAGGTCTTGCCCACCCCCGGACCTAACGGCGCACATTTCCAGGTCAGCCACCACGGCATTACCGAAGATGGCCAACGCTGGCGAGCCACCGTGTCGGCACAAGGCGACCCGGGCTATGAAGTCACCGCAATGATGCTGAGCCAGGCTGCGCTCTGCTTGCTCGATTCGCGCTCCGGTACTAGCCGCGCAGGCGGCGTACTCACCCCGGCCACCGGACTTGGAAAGCCCTATCTGCAGCGGCTTTCCGCCCACGGCATGTCTTTTACCGCCGCTCGGATGAACTAGCGCAGAATCATAGTGCGCAAGGTGGTGCGGGCGATAAGCTCGCGGCCTTGCCGCATCTCGACGCTCCACACATGGGTGCGGCCGCCTAGCTGCACCGGCGTGGCCACGGCTTCTAACTCGCCTTCGCCTGTGGAGCGAATGAAGTCGCTGGAGTTATTGACGCCGACTGCGGGGGCGTCGGCAGCCGCCACGCTGGCAATGGAGGCCACGGTTTCTGCGATGGAGCAATACAACCCGCCGTTGGCTACTCCCCAAGGTTGGTGATGCTCCGGCAGCACCTGCAGTTTCGCACGGGCCTCGCGCGGGCCCACGTGGGTGAACTGCAGTCCTAGCAATTCTGCAAGGCCGCCGTTTAAGGCATTGAGAGACTCCAGTTCTTCTGCGTTGAGCACTCGCGTATGCGCGAGGTGGAGCAAGTCATTGAGTTTCTGCGTATCCGACATAGTCCACCAGCCTAGCCATTGATGCCAGCCTCGCAGCCTAGTGACGTAGGATAGGCAGCATGACTGATAAGAATGAACTTGCTCAGATTGGCGTCGTGGGACTGGCGGTCATGGGCTCTAATTTGGCCCGTAACTTTGCCCGCAACGGCAATACCGTAGCGGTGTATAACCGCAGCCCTGAAAAGACTCATGCACTCATTGAGGCCCACGGTGAGGAAGGCAACTTCGTGCCCTCGGAAACCATCGAAGACTTTGTGGCTTCCTTGGAGCGCCCGCGCAAGGCAATCATTATGGTCAAGGCTGGCAAGGCCACCGATGCCGTCATCGATCAGCTGGCCGAGGCCATGGATGATGGCGATATCATCATCGACGGCGGCAATGCCTTGTTCACTGACACCATTCGCCGCGAGAAGGACGTAGCCGCCCGCGGCAAGCACTTCGTCGGTGCCGGAATCTCCGGTGGCGAGGAAGGCGCGCTCAACGGTCCGGCCATCATGCCCGGCGGCCCCAAGGAGTCGTGGGAGACCCTCGGCCCGATTCTTGAGTCCATCGCTGCCAACGTGGACGGCACTCCGTGTGTAACCCACATTGGCGCGGACGGCGCCGGCCACTTTGTCAAGATGGTCCACAATGGTATCGAGTATGCCGATATGCAGGTCATCGGCGAAGCTTATCAGCTGCTGCGCTATGGCGCAGGCATGGAACCGGCCGAGATCGCAGAGGTATTCCGCGAATGGAACTCCGGCGACCTTGATTCCTACCTCATTGAAATCACCGCCGAGGTTCTGGCCCAAAAGGATCCGGAGACTGGCGCTCCGCTGGTCGACATCATCGTGGACGCCGCCGGCCAGAAGGGCACCGGTCGCTGGACTGCCATCAATGGATTGGAACTCGGCGTTCCGATTACCGGTATTGCCGAATCCGTCTTCGCCCGCGCGCTGTCCTCCTCCACCGCGCAGCGCAGTGCCGCCCAAGAAGGCCAGCTTCCCGCCGGCACCATCAAGGCGCTCGATGTGGACAAGGCCGAGTTCATCGAGGATGTGCGCCGCGCGCTCTATGCCGCCAAGCTCATTGCCTACTCCCAGGGCTTTGACGAGATTAAGGCTGGGTCCGAAGAATTCGGTTGGGACGTTGACCCGCGCGATCTAGCAACCATCTGGCGCGGCGGCTGCATCATCCGCGCCAAGTTCTTGGATCGCATCCGCGCAGCCTATGACAATAATGCTGACTTGCCCGCCCTCATCCTCGATCCCTACTTCAAGGGCGAGCTGGAAGATCTCATCGACCCATGGCGCCGCGTGGTCGTCGCCGCTACCCAGCTGGGACTGCCGGCACCGGTCTTTGCGTCATCTCTCTCCTACTACGACAGCCTGCGTGCCGAGCGTCTGCCGGCCGCTCTCATTCAGGGCCAGCGCGATTTCTTCGGCGCCCACACCTTCAAGCGCACCGACAAGCCAGGCACCTTCCACATTGAGTGGTCCGGTGACCGCAGCCTGACTCAAACCGACTAGATTCGCAGTGACGTAATTGGGGCCCTTCGGGGCCCTTTCGCCTTTTCCAAGCAGGTCTTTCTCGTGGAATGCGGCGATCCGCCACGCTGCCGATAGGATAGAAAAGCGATGACTACCTTTGCCGATCTCGGCCTTCCCCAGCGCCTGGTACACGTTCTGCACAACGAAGGCATTACCGAACCGTTTCCTATTCAAAAAGCCGCGATTCCCGACGCCCTTGCAGGCAAAGACGTACTCGGCCGCGGCCCTACCGGGTCGGGCAAGACCTATACTTTTGGCTTGCCCATGCTCGCCCGCCTTGCCGGAATCGGTGCTTCCAAGCCTGCTCATCCCCGGGCGCTTATCCTCGCCCCGACGCGCGAGTTGGCTACTCAGATTCATCAGCGCCTTGATGAACCTGCGGCAACGCTGGGCTTAAGAGTGCTTGCTGTCGTGGGTGGGGTAAATATTAATCACCATATACGCTCTCTCGCCCGCCCCGTTGATGTTCTTGTCGCTACCCCTGGCCGTGCCCAGGATCTAATTGACCAGGGCAGGCTGCATTTGGATGCGGTCCAGATTACTGCACTGGATGAAGCTGACCAGATGGCCGATATGGGCTTTTTGCCCCAGGTACGCAAGCTTCTGCGCCTGACTCCGGCTCAAGGCCAGCGCTTGCTGTTCTCGGCGACGCTTGACGGCGACGTCAACAAACTGGTGGAGCAATTCCTCCACGATCCGGTGGTCCACTCCACTGCCCCGGTGCAAGCTGCAGTGGATTCCATGTCCCATCACCTCTTTTTCGTCGGCGAGCGGCCCACCCGCAACGAGGTGGTGCTGCGCATTGCTGCCCGCCAAGGCAAAACCATCATGTTCATGCGCACCAAGCACGGCGTGGACAGGCAGGTCAAGAAATTGCGTCGCTCCGGCATCAACGCTTATCCATTGCATGGCGATAAAGGCCAAGGCGCGCGTACCCGCGCGATCGAAGGCTTCGCCGATGGCAGCATTCCAGTTGTGGTCGCCACCGATATTGCCGCCCGCGGAATCGATATTGCGGACGTTTCTCTCGTCGTTCACGTCGATCCACCCGCAGAGCACAAATCCTATCTTCATCGCGCCGGCCGCACGGCACGCGGCGGCGCTGCGGGTACCGTAGTCACTTTGGTCATGGATGAACAACGCAAGGAAGTAGCCGCGCTCATAAAGAAAGCCGGAGTCACAGCTACGGAGCACGATATTTCTCACCGTGACAATCCTGCAGGCTCTCCAATACTCAAAGAAGTTACGGGCGCTCGCAAACCCAATGGCCCTGCGCTTCCGCCACCGGGGCAGGCCGCACCCCAGCAACCAGCAAAACCAGTCAAGAAATCCAATTCCCAACGCCGCCGCTCAGACGGCAAAGTCGCCCGCCGCCGACGCCGTTAAGTCAAGGAGGTGAACGCTCATGCGCATCTTGAGCCCTGAGGACTGGAGTGCTCAACAGCATGAACACGAAAAGCAAGCCACAGACCGCTTGGAGCGCTTCCGGCATCCTGGCAGCTACCACCCTGTTTTCGATTTTCTCTTTGAGTACTACCCCGTACGTCCCTCTCACCTAAAGCGCTGGCACCCGGGTGTAGGAACTGCGCTAGCAGGCACTCCTCCGCACGCTGAATGGCGGGATTACCACGCCACCTCAGAAGGCATCACCGTCGACCTCGCCAGCTTTCTAGAGCGTCGAGGTGACTCGGTTCGCTATATCTCCAATCTGCTTCGGCGTTCCGCTACCAATCCGGTCCACTTTGACTGCTTCGGTCTGCATGAATGGGCAATGGTCTACCACACGGATTCCCCGCGCCATTCGCTGCCCTTGCGGCTCGGTGCGGACGGCACCAACCGGGTTGTCGATGAGCACTCAATTAAGTGTTCTCACTATGATGCTTTCCGGTTCTTTACCCCTCCCGCTCGCCCTCTTAACCTCACTGTCCTGCATCGTGAGGATCAGCCCGACAATGACCAGGCAGGCTGCGTACACGTCACGATGGATCTATATAAGTGGGCCTGGAAGCTGGGACCTCTCGTACCAGGCGAACTTTTCCTTGAATGTCTGGATTTGGCGATTGAAGCGCGCATCCTTGACATGGAGGCATCTCCTTATGACTGCCGTGATTGGGGACTTGGCGTGGTACCCATCGAGACCCCTGAGGGCAAGGCCGAGTACGTCTCGAGACAAAGAACGCTGGCGCTCACAGCTAAACCACTGCGAGACCGGCTTGTCGCTGTGATAGATCAAGCACTTGCCCCGCTAGAATGAGCCACTAACAACGGCAGTTTGTTTGGGAGGAAGACACCACATGGCACGGCATTCAAACGGGAAAAATAGCTTCGCAGTAGCGGGATGGGTTATTGCGGTGGCTATTATCGCGCTACTGGCCATAATTGCCTTGGTGGTCTTCCTTTTGCGCGGCGCAGGCAACGACGACGGCGAAGACTCCGCCGCACCCGCCGCAGTGGAAAGCAGCACCGAGGACGCACCGGAGAACAGTACGACAGCTGCTTCCAGTGCTTCCACCTCCGCTGCCCCCAAGAGTTCTTCCCCGACAAGCTCTGCTGCAGCGACGAGTTCCGCAGCAGCTCCCAAGGCCGATGTGACGGTGGCGGCGAATACGCTCCTGCTTCTGGATACATCTTCGGCCATGGCGCCGATGTACGGCCCTGTGGCCCAAGCCTTGGGCACCACTGCTTCTGATCTAGCCGCAGACGGCGGGGCAGTCTCGTTGTGGAACTACTCCTCTCCTATCGCTGAGACCGCCACGGTTGGCTTCCGCCAAAACCTGGGCTTTGGTGATGGCAACGCTGTGTCCGGCACTCTAGATGGGTTCGGAACTGGCGGTGTTCCGCAAACACGCAGCGCCGTAGTAGCAGCTATCGCCAATGCCGCCGATCAAGCCGCAGGAACTGGCGAGAAAGCACGCGTGGTCGTGGTAACTACTGGTACCGAGCAGGACATGGATGATGCGCAATTCACATCCGCTCTTGACGACGCCGCCTCCAAGGACGTTTCCCTCAGCGTCGTTCATGTCGGTGAAGGCAATGTCGATGCCGCACTGAAGTCCGCAGCTGATAGCTTCACCTCTGTTGACTCAGCCGATGAGGCGACGGTCTCTAGAGCAATTAATAAGGCCGCAGGGGTCTAATACGCAACTCTTCCTTGCCTACGGCACCGAACGAGGCATCGTTCGGTGCCTTTCATGTCTGCTCATAGTGGCTAGTGCTCCCCTACACCGCGGAGCTACGGGCACTGCACCAGATATAAAGACAGAGTCGGCTCGGGCACTAAGCTTGGGCTCGACTTCGATCCCGCGAGGCCACACAGCGCGGAATAGGCTGTCTTGCAGGGTGCTCTCATTGCGATAGAGATCAAAAATCCACCCTGCTTCCCCGTGAGCCGGGAAGGAGGGTGGATTCTGTGTGGGTGAGCTTAGGAGCTCTTGCGCTTGCGACGAGCGGCCAACTCGTCGAGGCCGACTACATTGTCTTCGGCGAAGTCTTCAATGCGCTCCGAAGGGAAAGAAGAAATGGTGCCAGACAGCTCCTTCAAGATACCCGGAACTGCAATGCCGAAGACGCCTTGGCCGCCGGCGAGCAAGTCAATGACCTCATCGTTGGAACGGCACTCATAAACGGTAGTGCCGTCGGATACGAGGGTGAGCTCTGCTAGGTCATTCACACCACGATCCCGGAGGGACTCAACTGCCAATCGGATATTTTGCAGAGAGATGCCGGTATCCAGCAGGCGCTTCACGATCTTGAGTACCAGCACATCCTTAAAGGAGTACAGGCGCTGGGAGCCGGAGCCGCGTGCCGTGCGGATGGAAGGGTTGACCAGGTTGGTGCGTGCCCAATAGTCCAGCTGGCGGTAGGTGATGCCGGCAACTTGGCAAGCGATGGGAACGCGGTAGCCCACCTCTTCGTCGGGTCCGACGTCAAAAAGAGATTCCTGTACGTAGGTGGATTCGGACTGGAAGTCCTCGTTAATGCTCACGTAATTACTCCAATGGGGTTTGTTGGAAGTTCTAAAGATCAATTAAAAGCCAAGCGCATACGCCCGTCAAGCGCTGCTTGCTCAACTGTCAAGTACAACTTTAGACTTCTCAAACCCCATTGTCACCATTAGTCACACGCGTGTCATTAACTTTTTTCGTCGTCATCCCCCGATAGGAAATCCTTTTCCTCCATACCCAAAGACCTCATCATGGCTTCAAAATCCGCATCTGCCTGGGCATTTCCCGACGCCGAGGTCGAGGAATCATTGTTTTCGCTGGCCGGTAGATTATCGCCTGCGGCGGGGGCGGAAATTTCCAGGTCGAAGTACTCTTTCACGTCCGCATCACTGGCATATACGGAAACCTGGGCAAGGAGACCCGCCTCGGCTGAAATGGGGACGTGGAAATATTCGGATACGGCAAGTGCGTCGCTCAACCGAGAGTCATAAACCTCGCCGTTCGGAGCCTTAATATCTACCGTGAACGTTCCCTGGTGGTAGTTGGCAATTTCAATGGCCTCTACCCCGCCAGTGCCCTCTAGTACCTCGCAGATAAGATCGTGCGAGGTGGGACGATTAGGCTGGTGGCCGTCTAAAGCGGCAGCTAGTTGCATGCCTTCAATCGGGGAGATCCACACGGGGATCAACCGGTTCTCTTCCGGCCAGCGCAGCACAGCGCACACATCGTCTTCGGGGCCTACCTGGTGGATACCGTGAAACTCTAGGGATACATCACTCATAAATACCACTCTCCCACAAACGCGGGATTACGTGTGTATTAGGAGTGGTATTCGTCGCGCAGATCCGACTTCACCAGAGTTGCGTGCAGGGAGACCACTAGAGCGGTCATTTGCTGGGAGATTTCCTCTGCCTTCTGATGCGCGGTATCAGAGTTTGAGTGCGCCACGGGAGCTGCCGCCTGGGAGATCAGGTCTGCCTGCCGGCGGGCGTTATTGCGCAGGGACTTGAGCTCACGGGCGCCAAAACCAAATGCCTTAAGCGCCACTGCGGCAGAGACAATGGCCACGTCGTCGGTATTGAAAAAGCCTGCGGCATCCGGGCGGATGAGGCCATATTTAACCAAGGAAGCTACATCATCTTCGCTGGCACTAGCTTGGGTAGCTACCTCTACATCGGTCAGGCGCGTGACCACAGGGGCCCTAAACTGCTGCGGCGAGAGTAGGGTTTCTGCATTTCCCGCAGAAACAATGGCGGTCACCTGGCCGGAATCCATGGCTTCTAGCTGCTCGCGGATAACCTTCAGCGGCGTATAGTTATCGCGCTGAGTGGTGAGAATATACCGCAGTCTGTCCACGTCTTCTTGGGTGAAGCGGCGATAGCCAGAGGCCGTGCGCTGTGGACTGATGAGCCCCTCAGATTCAAGGAAGCGAATCTTAGACACCGTGACATCTGGGAATTGCTGATTCAACGTCTCCAAAACCACGCCAATGGACATGGTCTTTGGCTTCTTAGCTTTAGGGCTGGTGCGGCGTACTGCTGCTGCCGAAGAATCTGCTGCGCTCACTGTGTCTATCTCTTAGGGGTACTGAAAGTTCTTATCGTGCCATAAGCAGACTACACCGCCCCTCCTAATAAGGAAGCGCGGCTAGTCTACGTAAAAAAATTAGCTCTGGTTAGCGATGAAAACCAAGCGGAACTTGCCAATCTGGATTTCGTCTCCTACCTCGAGCACCTGGGAGTTGCGGGGCTCGCGGTTAACGTAGGTTCCGTTCAGAGATCCCACATCAACTACCTCAAACTTGCCGTCATCATTCTTGCGAAACTCCGCGTGGCGGCGGGACACCGTAACGTCATCGAGGAAAATGTCTGCCTCGGGGTGGCGGCCGGCGGTAGTAGTCGCTTGATCCAGCAAGAAGCGGGCACCCGCATTCGGGCCACGCTTTACCACGAGGAGGGCCTGACCTTCCGCCAGGTTGTCGGTGCCGGCAACGGTAGCATCATTGCCATTCGCGCCGTTTTCCATCTCCTTGAGCAGGTCTGCGCGGAATACAGATGTGGTCTCTACCTGTGGTTCCGGGGTTCCGGTGTTCTCGCTCATTGTTACCTCCGGGGATTAGTTACGAGTTACTTATAACAATACTAGCGACTCATGTGAGTCCGTGACCCCTTCGTGGGGAATAATTTCACCGGAAAATGTTTCCGATGCCGCTCAGCACGGAATTTCCCTTGCCCGCAAGGGGGTTATCGGACACCATGTAAGTCCATGTAGCACTCGGACGAGCGAGGCCGGCGTCATCGAGGTGTGCCCCGGCGGCATCGATAAGCACTGTACGGAAAGTCTCCACAGACTTGTCGACGGCCCTCTGAGCCAAGTCCTTAAACTCCCTCACCGCAATGCGGTGGTACTCGTCGATGGGAGTCTCTCGGGCGATGGCGCGCAGATGGATCGACTCGCGCACATCGTCCATGAGCTCTAGGTGGTCGGCCCAGGCCAAGTCCAAGTGATAGAGCATGATTTCGCGCGCGGCCTTGATGCGTGCTTCCTCAGGGACCTCCCGTAGCTCTGCTGTGCGCTCCGGAGCGCGTTGGGTTAGTTCCTGCCAGGCCTGATCTGTATCCAACAGCTTGGCTCGGCGCTCATCAATAATGATGCGCTGATCGGCTAGGAGCTGGTTATACTTCCAGGTCTGGGCATGAATTTCGAGTAGTTGACCCTCGGTCACTCGCTGGCAGTGTGCCACAAAATCGCTAACTCGCTTGGATTCAATGCGCCCGTCTTCTGCTGGTTGGGCACGCACAGTCTCGCCGTCGCCGCCTTGCTGAACCACATCGTCTTCAAGGGAGACGAAGAATAGGGACAGGCCCGGATCACCTTGCCGGCCTGCACGGCCGCGCAACTGGTTATCCAAGCGGGCAGTGCGGTGGCGGGAGGTACCGATAACCGCCAAGCCACCCATTTCCGCTACTGCATCGTGGTCAGCTTCGTGAGCACCGCCCAGCTTAATATCGGTGCCGCGTCCGGCCATCTGGGTAGAGACGGTGACGCGTCCAATATCGCCGGCCTCGGCGACGATCTGTGCCTCCTGCTCATCATTTTTGGCGTTGAGCACATTAACCTCAATTCCCCGATCGCGGAGAGCATCCGCCAGATCTTCCGACTCGGCGACATCCTGCGTGCCCACGAGGATGGGTTGCCCCGTGGCGTGAATGGTGGCAATTTCCTCCACGATGGCGGCGGATTTATCATCTACTGTCGCGTAAATGCGGTCTCGCTCATCAAAGCGTTGCAGCGGCTTATTGCGGTCGATCACGGATACATGAAGACCATAGAACTGCCGCAGCTGATCGGTCGCCTCCACCGCGGTACCAGTCATGCCGCACACAAGTGGATAACGCCGCATAAGTTCTTGCAGCGTGATGGTGTCGAGGATGCGCCCGCCTTCAGAAACCTCTAGGCCTTCCTTGGCTTCTACTGCCGCTTGGAGCCCGTCGGGCCAGCGTTGTAGGTCGGCAACGCGGCCCCGGGAGGCGTCAATAAGCTGTAACTTGCCATCCACCACGATGTAGTGGATGTCCCGGATAAGCAGGGCCTTGGCATGCAGGGCGAGGTTGACCTTCACCAAGATGGTGCCGATATTCTCCTCCGAATAAAGCGAATCAATGCCCAATTCCTGCTCCACGCGGCGGGCACCAGTCTCGGTCAGTTGAACGGTGCGGCCGTCCTCAGAGATGGAGTAGTCCAGCTTTTCGCGCAGCCGAGAAACTACATTGGTGATGTGCCCAGTGGGGGCCTCACCTGGCCGATTACCGGCCAGCACTAGGGGCACAAGGGCCTCATCCACGAGGACGGAATCGGCTTCGTCCACGAGGGCAACGTCGCCGGCTGCCTGCACCGTGTGAGAGCGGTCGGTAATTTGGTTATCGCGCAACAAGTCAAAGCCCAGCTCGTTGACCGGTGCGTAGATAATATCCTGCGCGTAGGCAGCGCGGCGCTCATCCGGTGACATGCCCTCAGTTACCGAGGCAACGCTTAAGCCAAAGAACTCCACGACAGAGCGCATCCATTCGGCGTCGCGGGCGGCGAGATAGTTATTGACAGTGACAACGTGGACGCGTTTGCCAGTCAACGCGAAACCTGTAGCCGCCATGGCGCCTACCAAAGTCTTGCCTTCACCGGTTGCCATCTGGATAACGTCTCCGGTAAGTAGGCGCAGGACGGCCTGGGACTGGACATTAAAGGGATGCATCCCCAGGGTACGCTCGCACGCTACTGCTAAGGCCGCGAGGAACTGTGCCTTATCTGCAATTTCGCCGCCTGCAACGGCATCGCGTGCGGCTTGGGCTACAGCTGCGTTGTCCTGCTGGCCCAATGCCCGGGCCGCTTCATCGGCTGAACCCACGATGGCCTTGGATTTCTTATCGTTACGCTCGCTTTGCGAGCCCATTGCCTTCCAGAACCAATCGAACGCGCCCATACCTCATCCTCCTTATTTGGATTGCTCTTATCGACTGTAGTCAACCTGGTATGGCTTGCGAGTAAGAGGCCCGTTATTGTAGTTCTCATGCAATCCGTCAACGTTAAGCTGCCTTCGAGCCGGGGTACCGAGATGGCCGGAACCATCGACTTCCCGGATTCTCCCCCGATCGCCTACGCCATCTTTGCCCATTGCTTCGCCGGCTCCCGCCACACTCCCGGCGCCGCCCGCACTGCGAAACAGCTCACTGAGTTCGGCATCGCCACTTTGCGTTTCGATTTTCCCGGCCTTGGCCAGTCCGCCGGTGAATTTGGCGATACTACCTTTAGCCAAAACGTTGATGATATCCATGCCGCTGCCGCCTGGCTGACGGAGAACTACTCTGCCCCGCAATTACTCATGGGCCATTCGCTAGGTGGAGCTGCCGCGTTGAAGGCGGCCACCACCATGAAATCACTCAAGGCGGTAGCCACCATTGGCGCGCCCTTTGATCCTGCCCACTCCGTGCTGCACTATGCGGACAAAATCGGCGAGGTCGATGCCAACGGCGAGGTGGAAGTCATCCTCGGCGGCCGCGGCCTTATCATTTCCCGCAAGTTCCTCGAGGACTTGGCGGATACCAACCCCGAGGAGTACCTGCCCAAGCTCCGCAAGCCACTGATGGTGTTGCACTCGCCCATTGACCAAACGGTGGGCATAGACAATGCGCAAAATATCTTTCTGCTCACGCGCTACCCCAAATCCTTGGTTTCCTTGGACAAGGCCGATCATCTGCTCACCAAGCAGGGCACGGCAGCCCGCGCTGCGGATCTCATCGGTGCGTGGGCCGAGCAGTTTATCGTTCCTGACTATCGGCCAGAAGAAGTAGGAACCGACGCCGCAGTTGCGCAGCCGGCCACCGGCACCAAATTCGGCGTGGTCGTCCGCCACAATGACCACAGCCTCAGTGCCGACCGCACGAAGAAGAATGGCGGCAAGGGTAAGGGCTTTACCGCCGAGGGCCTAATTATGTCCGCGCTGGCCACGGCCGCTACCCAAGCAGTCAAGGATGCCGGCAAGAGGCTTGCGCTTGACGACGTCCACGTGAGCATCACCCAAACCGGCCCCGCCAGCTTTGAGCGCCGCATCGAGCTTGTCGGAAAACTCTCAGCGGAAGAAGAGGCTGCCCTGCGCTCTGCCGCGAAGGACACCGATGTGGAGCGCATGCTCGGCAACGTCACCATCGTGGACGTGGACGCGCTCTAATGGCGGCTTTTGATTCCTCGCGCCGCTGCCCGTGCGGCACCGGCCTGACCTACGGCGAGTGCTGCGGTAGGTACCATGCCGGCACCAATGCCCCTACCGCGGAGGCGCTCATGCGCTCGCGCTTTAGCGCCTTTGTTTCTGGCGACGAAGCCTATCTACTCCGTACGTGGGATCCCGATACTCGCCCTGAAACACTCGACCTGGCGGATTCTCCCGTCCGGTTTTATCGCCTCGATATCCTAGACACCCAAGCAGGCGGATTGCTCGATAATTCCGGCGTAGTGGAGTTTGAGGCCTTTTATAAAGGCGCGGCCGTTGGCTCACAACGCGAGCGTTCCTCGTTTCGCCGCGTCGGCGGCGCTTGGGTGTACTCCAGCGGCGAGTTTTAGCGCAGGTTACACCCCAAATTTCACAGTAGAATCCTACTGATGTAATCTAGACAAGTCGCACAGTTCGACGGCGGGCTATGGCGCAGTTTGGTAGCGCACTACACTGGGGGTGTAGGGGTCGCAGGTTCAAATCCTGTTAGCCCGACAAATATTCAGCCGGCACCGTGAAGGTGCCGGCTTTTTCTATTCTGCGTTTACACCGCAAGCAAGATCGCAATTCCTAAAAGAATTAAGACCGCTGGAAACAGTATGCTTTCCCACTTTTCTAGTGCTTCTGCAATGCCCGGCCGCGTTGCCGCAAACCGCGCTGCCCACACTAAGGGCGCCACGAGGATTAAGAAGACCACGCAATAGATCGCTACTTCAGCCGGCGTAGAGGTGGTAAACACTGGTACATAGACGCCGATATTGTCGCCACCGTTGGCAAAGGTCACCCCGGCTACCGCAAGTGTGCTCAGCCTCTTACCCGAAGCATCCTCATCGTCATCCTCACCCCGGAATGCTTGCCACGCTGCCCATAGGCCTAGAAGCAATGGAATGAGACCAAAGTAGCGAATCAATTCCTCAGGTAATACGGCATTTAAGCCCAATCCGACAATGGCCGAGGCCGCTAGTATGCCGAGAAATCCCAAATACTGACCTAGCAGAATCGCGGGCGTCGTGCCCTTGCGACCAGCACCACGGGCGAAGAAGAGGGACAACACCACAATGTCATCGATGTTGGTGGCCACGAATAGTCCAGCAGCTGCTGCGAGAGTAGTAAGCACTCTCCTACCTTATCGCGTCATGACACTTGTCATGAAAATGTAATGACAGGGCCTATACATCATTCTTGCTGGCTACGGATACTTTCCAGGTATGAGCACTATAAGCCCATCTACTGCACAGCCGCCAGCCATCGACGTATCCGGAGTAAGCAAATCCTTTGCTAGTAAATCCTCCAGACCTATCCATGCGCTCAGCGATATATCCTTCAGCATCGCCCAAGGCGAGATCGTAGGCCTATTAGGCACCAATGGAGCAGGCAAAACCACCCTATTTGATCTCATCCTCGGTCTCACCACACCCACCTCCGGCAACATTTCTGTGCTCGGACACACACCGCACGCTGCGATCCGCGCAGCGCAGATTGGAGCCGTGCTGCAAACCGGTGGCCTGCTACCCGAGCTCACAGTCCAGGACACCCTAAAGATGATTTCCTCTACCTTTCCCCATCCCCTTCCCATCGGAGAAGTTGCCAAACAAGCAGACCTAGACCGGATCCTGCACCGCCCAGTAGGAAAATGCTCTGGTGGCGAGCAACAACGTGTGCGATTCGCCCTCGCTATTTTGGGCAATCCCCAAATCCTATTGCTCGATGAGCCAACAGCTGGCATGGATGCTCAAGCGCGCCACGAGTTCTGGTCCACCATGCACAGACAAGCAGACCAGGGACGCACCATTGTCTTCGCTACGCACTACCTCGAAGAGGCAGACAATTTTGCAGAAAGGATAATTCTCCTACACGAAGGAAAGCTGCGAGCCGATGCAAAGGCCACAGAACTGCGCGAACAGTCGGGCAAGCGCATAGTCGAGGCGAAGTTCGACGGCACACTTTTAAATGCGAAAAAGCTACCCACCGTCGCCGAGATTTCCTTGTCTGGCGGCTACGCCCGGATGACCACCCGTGACTCCGATGCACTTGCGAGCTATCTTCTCAATCACACCTCGGCCCATGACCTGACTATTCGCACACACTCTTTAGAGGACGCATTTCTTGCTTTGACATCATCCCAGTCCTAACCCGTCTCTCCGTTGGCTACTTCGTGAAAGGAACATGCAATGACTGCACAGTCAGCAACAACCAGTGCGCGCACTTTCGGGTTTGCCATCCATAACTTGTTGCGCCTTCGCCGAAACCTTACTCCGCTGTTTTTCAGCACGTTCTTGCCGGTATTTTTCTACCTGCTCTTTGGCACCATGATGGATTTTGGCGATGCCTCCTTTAAAGGAGGAAACTTCGCCGCCTTAGAGATGATTAGCATGGCCCTCTACGGCGGCGTGGCAGGATCCGTATCTGCCGCTGGCTCCGCCGTGACAGATACCAAGACTGGGTGGGCGCGCCAATTAGCACTTACTCCCCTACACCCACGGCAGATTCTGTGGGCAAACCTCACATCAATCGGCTTTCAGGCACTGCTCCCCATCACCGCGGTGTTTATCACCGGTGCCATGACACAAGCTGCAATGCAACCACAGCAATGGGTTTTAGCCATTATCGCCTGCGTCCTAGTTTCCATTCCCTTTGGCTTTTATGGCTTGGTGTGGGCCATGGCTTTGCCCACCGACAATTCTGTCGCAATCGCCTCGACCTCCGTTGTCCTCTTCCTCTTTGCCGCCAATGTATTCACTCCACTTACCGAGCCGCTAATGGAATTGGGCCGCTTCACTCCCCTCTTTGGCCCGGTTGTACTCGCCCAGTGGCCCCTTGCAGAAGGCATGCAGTTTCTTAACGGGGAGGAAGGCACAGTGTCGCACCCCATGTGGGCCGCATGGTTAAACTTCGCGGTATGGACGACCATCTTTCTCACCGCTTGCCTGGTGCTGCGCTCCCGCGACAAGGCGCGCCGTTAATGGACCCCTTTCGCGATGAACTGGCCCCCGAAAGTTGGACTGGTTTAATTCTAGGCGGTTAGGGCTTCAAGGGTCTGATTTCGATATTGCATCGGGGTTAGACCCTTGAGTCGT
>NZ_MKXT01000052.1:0-6164 GCF_001913985.1 Corynebacterium sp. S5S1 | reverse complement strand
AGCCATGCCCGAAAACAACACGACCAAACAACCCCGCAGAGAGAATCCGCCCCCGATTTCTCCACCCTCGAGGTTGACAACCTATATAGGAACACCCCCTAGGCTCGGTGCGCGGTTGACCTCCTTGCCTTAGGCGCCGCACTTTCGGATCGAAAAATCCCCTACCCGTAGGGCAGGGGAAGCGGCGCAAGAACTTAAATCTTGCGGGAAGTGGGGCTAACAACATCCATAAAGATGGCAAAGCCCGCAACCATCAGCGCGCCGCCCACGCCCATGAGCACGATGGGGCCGAGGAAAGCGAAGGACGGACCAACAACGGTCCACCACCAGATGCTCAGGCCGAGGATTACAGCGCCGAGGACGAAAGAAATAATTGCGCGAGCCATGAACTTTCTCCGTTGCAGATTACTGATTTTTTTGACCTACCCATAGTAGCACTACTGCTTGTGCTTGGGCGCCTTGCGCTTGCCGACGTCCCCCTTATTAAAGCTCCACTGCTGCTCCACGTTTACTCCCCTTGCCCCTGGCGAGTGCCGACCACTCGGCCGCGTAATCGATTGTTGCTTCGGCCGGCGCGCAATGCGGTTGCTCGAAATATCGTCGTAGTCCGCCCCCTCTGCCGCAGTAGAAAAAGCTCGTGTCTTGTTCTTAAACGGGCGACTTAAAGGCCTAGTCAGCGGGCGCGTGATGGGGCTGGCATAGCGCGTGGCCGCGCCTGCCTTGCGCTTGGCTTTGCGGGCGCCATCGCGCACGATGCGCGCGGACAAACGCAGGCGCGGGTCCATCTGCTGTTCGGCATCACGATATTCGAAGACGGGCAGGCCTTTCTTGAAGTAGATCGCGGCCAAGCGGGCGATGAAACACACTGAGGCGGTGATAATCGCAGCCGGTTCTTCGGCTAGACCACCGTGGTACAGCGCCATAAATAGTGCCGCAGCCAATAGCGAGATGGCGGCATAATACTCGCCGGAAAAGACCAGCGGAATGCGATCTGAAAGCAGGTCACGCAGCACGCCACCAAAGACGCCGGAAATCACCGCAGACACCGAGGCAATAATGAACCCATGTCCCAGGTGGACCGCGATTTGGGTGCCCAGCACCGAAAAGACCGCAAGCCCTAGGGCATCCAAGATGAGGAAGAGGTGGCGGAAATAGTGCATGAGGAAGGACATGCCCACCGTCACCACGGCCGCCACGATGACGATCACCAAATAGATGGGGTGCTCAACCCAGGTAAATGGAGGGTCATCGAGGATCATATCGCGCACCGTGCCGCCGCCCAGCGCCGTCATGGAGGCGATCATGGTGACGCCAAAAAGATCGAGCTTTTGGCGGCCGGCGGACAAGGCGGCGGTCATGGACTCGGCCGTAATACCAACTACATACAGGACGCTAAATAGTGGCGTCATCAGCGGTACTCCACCAGCAGTGGGGAATGGTCAGACCAGCGCTGCTCTACGGTGGGGGCCTTTTCCACCCAGGTGCGCTGCGCGCGCTCCAGCATCGGGCGGGTAGCCGCCTGGTAATCGATGCGCCACCCGGCGTTGTTATTAAACGCCTGGCCGCGGTAGGTCCACCAGGTATACGGACCGTCTTCATCCGGATGGAGGCGACGGGCGACGTCAAACCACTGCGGCTTTGTGGTTGGGGACCACGGCTCGCCGCCGGCGTACTCCACCACGCCCTGCCACTGCCCCAGGTTCTTCTTTTCCTGCGGCTTGTCATCCGGGAACGCACCAAAGACGTGGTCCATAAAGGCGCGTTCTTCTGGCAGGTGGCCGGCCTTCTTTTCATTGGCCTTATTATTTTTCAGGTCCTGGGCGCGGTGGCAGATATTCCAATCGCCGCCGATCACCATGTCGACCGGGCTGCCATCGGAGTTCGTCCGCGCCGCATTATCCGCCAGAATGTCCTGGAACTGGTCCAAGAAGCGGTATTTTTCATCCAACTTCGGCGAACCGGTATCGCCAGAGGGCAGGTACAGAGAGGCGAAGCGAATATCTCGGGTGGTAGCCGCAATCCAGCGGCCGGCGTCGGTAAAGGAGCCGAAGCCCACTTCGACGTCGGCAAGCGGGGTGCGAGACAAGATGCCCACGCCGGCGCGGCCCTTTGCGGCGGCGTCGGCAAGAGCCAAATACCAGCCCGACTCCAGGGCCGGGGCCAAGGCCTTTTCGGCCTGCTCCGGGGTAGCACGCACCTCCTGCATGAGCACGATTTCGGCCGAAGTCTCCTCTAGCCAGGCGTTCATACCGGGGTTGTTTTCATTGCGCTGCTTACACGCAGCGCGGATTCCGTTGACGTTAACGCTCGCGATGGTAAGGGTCATGCCAACAGCATATCGGTCCGATTATGAATGGCGAGCAAGGCGCTTTTTATCCCACATCGTCGCAGCCCACACCAGACAACCCGCAGCCGCCAAGGCCGCACCGGCCAGCGCCGGGGCAGAGTAGCCCAAACCGGCACCCACCACGGCGCCGCCAATGGTCGCACCGGCCGCGTTAGCGATGTTCAGCGCGGACTGGTTGAGAGCGGCGGCCAAAGTCTGGGCGTCGCCAGCCACATGCACCAAACGCAGCTGCAGCGAAGGAACCAAGGTGGAGCCCATAAACGCTACGCAGCCAAAGCACAAGGTAGCGAGGATGGCATGGCCGGAGAGGAAGTAGAAGGCCGTCAGGATAACGATGAGGCAGGCCAAGGCAAAGATGATGCCAAACTCCAGATTGCGGTCCGCCAACCAGCCGCCGAAGGCATTGCCGATGGTCATGCCGATTCCATAGGCCATGAGCACCACCCAGATGAGGTTCTGGTCCATGCCAGCGACCTCGGTCATGGTCCAAGAAATATAGGTATAGACGGAGAACATGCCGCCAAAGCCGACCACGCCCATGATGACGGTAAACCACACCTGGCTGTTTTTGAACGCCCCAAATTCGGTGCGGATATCGGTCTGCTTCATCTCCGTCATGTGCGGCATCAGGAAGAACAACGCAATGGCGGTGACAATACCCAAAGCCACGACCACTAGGTAGGCCGCCTGCCAACCCAGCGCGGAACCGAGGGCTTGGGCGGCCGGCACACCAATCACCGTGGCGATGGCTAGGCCCATGCCCACATAAGCCATGGCCTTGCCGCGGCCGCCTGGGGGCGCCATGGATGCGGCAGAAAGGTTAGCCACGGAGAAATAAGCACCGTGCGGCATGCCCGCGATGAAGCGCGCAATCATGAGGATGGCGTAATTCGGTGCCAAGACCGAGAGGAGATTACCCACCACGAGGAAGCCGATGAGCAGCAAGATCAGGCGGCGGCGCGGCAGCTTGCCGGTAAAAGCCGCAATCAGCGGGGCACCGACCACCACGCCCATCGCATAAATGGTGATGAGCGTGGAGGCGTTTTCTTCCGAAATGCCAAAATCATCCGCGATGAGCGGCAGCAGTCCCATAGACACAAACTCCGTGGTGCCGATGGCAAACGCGCCCAGGGCCATAGCCACCATGACGATGGCGCGGCGGCGGGCGGTAATCTCCGTTTGCAACGGCAGCGGACGGCGGCGAATGCGGTGTTCGTGTGCACTGCGCGGGCTTAGCTCATCGATGATTTTCATGGAGAGTGAGGGTACACCCCGGGTGTGCTGGCAGCATGACTACAGCGGGTGGTCGTGAATATCTCCACCCCTCCCGCGCATGGGTGACAGCGGCCACGCAACCCTTTTCAAGGGGCGACAAATGGGGGATCACTTTCAGCAAACTGGCCCACATGCCGCCCACAAAATCGGTAATCTGGGCACTTGAACAATTTTCCAACGTTATATAGGAGAATCATGGCAAAGATTACGTGGACCCGTACCGATGAGGCGCCGCTGCTGGCGACCTACTCCCTCAAGCCCATCGTGGAGGCCTTCGCTTCCACTGCGGGCATCGACGTGGAAACCCGCGATATCTCGCTGGCCGCCCGCATCGCCGTGCAGTTCCCTGAGCGCCTGACCGAGGAGCAGAAGGTCGAAGACGCCTTGGCAGAACTGGGCAAGATGGCCAAGACCCCGGAAGCAAATATCATCAAGCTGCCGAATATTTCCGCTTCCCTGGTGCAGCTGAAGAAGGCCATCGCCGAGCTGCAGGCTGCCGGCTACGACCTGCCTGATTACCCGGATAATCCTTCCACCGAGGAAGAAAAGGACATCGCTGCCCGCTACGATTCCGTCAAGGGCTCCGCTGTTAACCCGGTGCTGCGTGAGGGCAACTCCGACCGCCGCGCACCGGAGGCCGTGAAGAACTTTGTGAAGAAGCACCCACACCGCATGGGCGAGTGGTCCAAGGACTCCAAGACCAACGTTGCCACCATGGCGGACAACGACTTCCGCCACAATGAAAAGTCCGTCATCCTGGACAACGAGGACACCCTGTCCATCGTTCTCAAGACCGCCGATGGCGAACAAGCCCTGCTGCCGGAGCTACCGGTTCTCAAGGGTGAGGTCATCGACGGCACCTTTATGTCCGCCAAGGCCCTGGATGAGTTCCTCATCGCACAGGTCAAGCGCGCCAAGGAAGAAGGCGTGCTCTTCTCCACCCACCTGAAGGCCACCATGATGAAGGTCTCTGACCCCATCCTCTTCGGCCACGTTGTCCGCGCCTTCTTCTCCGATGTTTATGACAAGTACGGCGAGGAGCTGCTGGCTGCCGGCCTCAACGGCGAGAACGGTCTAGGCGCTATCTACGAGGGCCTAAAGGACCTGGACAACGGTGAAGAAATCAAGGCGGCCTTCGATGCTGCGCTTTCCGACGGCCCCGACCTCGCCATGGTCAACTCCCACAAGGGCATCACCAACCTGCACGTGCCTTCCGACGTCATTATTGACGCCTCCATGCCCGCCATGATCCGCACCTCCGGCCACATGTGGAATAAGAACGACGAGGAGCAGGACACCCTCGCCGTCATCCCGGATTCCTCCTACGCCGGCGTCTACCAGGCCGTTATCGAGGACTGCAAGGAAAACGGCGCCTTCGGCCCAACCACCATGGGCACCGTGCCGAACGTTGGCCTCATGGCGCAGAAGGCCGAGGAGTACGGCTCCCACAACAAGACCTTCAAGATCCCGGCCACGGGCACCGTTGAGGTCCGCAACTCCCAGGGCGAGGTCCTCATCTCCCACGACGTGGAGGAAGGCGATATCTGGCGCGCCTGCCAGACCAAGGACGCTCCGATCCAGGACTGGGTCAAGCTCGCCGTCAACCGCGCTCGCCTGTCCGGTATGAAGACCATCTTCTGGCTCGACCCGGAGCGCGGCCACGACCGCAACATCAAGTCCCTGGTGGAGAAGTACCTTAAGGACCACGACACCGAGGGCCTGGATATCTCCATCGAGGATCCGGTAACCGCTACCAAGACCTCCATCGAGCGCATCCGCCGCGGCGAGGACACCATCTCTGTTACCGGCAACGTGCTGCGTGACTACAACACGGACCTCTTCCCCATCCTCGAGCTGGGCACCTCCGCCAAGATGCTGTCTGTGGTTCCACTCATGGCAGGCGGCGGCCTCTTCGAGACCGGTGCGGGCGGCTCCGCCCCGAAGCACGTGCAGCAGGTAGAAGAAGAAAACCACCTGCGCTGGGATTCCCTCGGCGAGTTCTTGGCCCTGGCTGAGTCCTTCCGCCACGAGAAGCAGACCAACGGCAACGAGAAGGCCGGCGTCCTGGCCGCCACCCTGGACAAGGCCACCGAGCGCCTGCTCAATGAGGGCAAGTCCCCGTCCCGCAAGGCTGGCGAAATCGACAACCGCGGTTCCCACTTCTTCCTGGCCACCTTCTGGGCAGAGGAGCTGGCTAACCAGAGCGATGATGCCGACCTCGCCGCTGCGTTCAAGGACGTGGCTTCCCAGCTGTCCTCCCAGGCAGACGAGATTGCTCAGGCGCTTGTCGACGCCCAGGGCAACCCCGCCGACCTCGGCGGCTACTACTGGCCGAATGACGAGAAGACCTCTGCCGTCATGCGCCCAGTTGCGAAATTCAACGAGATCATCGACGGCCTGAAGAAGTAAGTCTTCCCAGGCGAAAGCCGCCCCGCAGCGAAGCAATGAACTGGCCCCCGAAAGTTGGACTGGTTTAATTCTAGGCGGTTAGGGCTTCAAGGGTCTGATTTCGATATTGCATCGGGGTTAGACCCTTGAGTCG